>JAGWUK010000147.1 GCA_028868455.1 Burkholderiales bacterium
ACAGGCGGCGAGTCACGCATCAGCAATTTTTTATTGTGGCAGGCCGCCTACGCGGAGTTGTATTTTTCCGATCTGCTGTGGCCAGAATTCAATACCCAAGCATTGGAAAATGCACTTGCATGGTTCGAGCGTCGAGATCGTCGGTTTGGTGTTGATTCGGCCGCAGCGTGATCCCACTCTCTGCCCACATTGCATTGTTTTAGTCATTTCAAATACCGCATGTTTAAAAATCACTTTTCATTGTTGACCTTGCTGGCGGTGCTGTTATTGGCCCCGGGTAGTGGATCAGCTCAAGGATTTGATCCCAAAGGTGCCACTGCTGGAGCCAATACAGAGGGGGGGAATGCGGTAAGTCGGTCAGTCGCGCCTGCATCGGCTATTCGCGCTGATGCAGGAACACCTGCCGAAGCGATGGGACAAACAAGTACCGTAGGCCGCTCATTGGGAAGTGGAGGCACGCTGAATCAAGGTGAAGTGGCCGCGTTGTCCGAAGAAAAACAAAGGCAAAACTGGCTTCTGAGTCGGCCAGTGCAACCCAGTCAATTTCAGCGCTTTGTACAAGAAAACACAGGGCGAATGTTGCCCATTTACGGCCGTGATTTGTTCGAAAACCCCTTCTCATACCGACCAGATGCCTCGGCACCTGCCCCCAGTGACTACGTGTTGGGACCAGGCGATGAAGTGAAGTTGCAGGTGTGGGGTGGGGTGGAATACACCGGCAATCTGACCATTGATCGGAATGGACAAATCAATTTACCGCGTGTAGGTGCGATCACTTTGGCCGGTGTACCAGTGCGTGACGTGGAGTCTGTTTTGCGTCGACACATGGGTCAAGTGTTTACCAATTTCAGTTTGAATGCCAATCCGGGGCGCTTGCGCAGCATTCAAGTCTATGTGGTGGGACAAGCCATTCAACCGGGAGCCGTTCAAGTATCAGGCACAAGCACCTTGATCAATGCTTTGTTTGCCAGTGGTGGCCCAACGTCTAACGGCTCCATGCGGAACATCCAATTGCGTCGCGGTAATCGATTGGTGACCACATTGGATTTGTATGATTTTATTGGGCGAGGCGACAAGTCCAAAGACATTCCACTGCAGCCAGGCGACGTGATTGTCATCCCACCTGTCGGTGCGCGAGTGGCGATCACGGGTACCTACGATCAGGCAGCGATTTATGAGCTGAAATCACAGAATTTGGGCGCAACGACGTTGGGGGAACTGCTGAGTTTGGGGGGGGGCGTCCCAACTTTGGTGGAGCCACGCAAAGCAACGCTGGAGCGAATTTTTCCGGATAAAACCCCGCCAAGGCAAGTCATCGATTTAAACCTCAGCCCTGAGGGGCTGCGTCAAACCCTCAGGGACGGTGACGTCATCACCCTGATGCCGGTGACCGCAGGTTTTTCCAACGCTGTGACGCTGCAAGGCCGTGTGGCTCAGCCCATTCGCCAGCGTTGGTTTGAAGGGATGCGCATACTGGATTTGATTCCAGATCGTGATGCTCTGATCGTTCCAGAGTATTACAAACGGCGCAACTTGTTGTTAATGCCGGATGCCAACGTGTCGGCACAAAAAAACCCAGTGATGACGCCTGACGACAAACGAGCCCCGAAAGTGTCGGCGAGTGCACAAGAGCTCGAAAATTTAGATCAGTCGTTCAAACAGCCCAATACAAATGCCAAATTGGACACCATCGTTGACCGTGTGCGTGGCCTGAGTGCCACCATCAATTGGGACTACGCGGTGATTGAACGCCTCAACCGCACGACCATGCAAACGGAGTTGATTCCATTCAATTTGGGTTTGGCTGTTCTCCAACGCGATCCACAAAACAATTTACCGCTGCGCGCGGGTGACGTGGTCACTATTTTCAGCCAAGAAGATGTGCGCTTACCCATTGAAAAACAAAACCGTCTTGTGCGAGTTGAAGGCGAGGTGAGAGCACCAGGTGTTTATCAGGTGTTACCCGGCGAGACGCTCGCGCAATTGATTGATCGCATAGGTGGCGTGACGCCTCAAGCTTATGTTTTTGGCACAGAGTTCACGCGTGAATCGGTGCGAAAAAAACAGCAAGAAAATCTCAACTCGTTGATCAAACGAATGGAATACCAACTCCAAAGTCAGTCTGCTGTGGCGACATCCAGTTTGAGTGCAGATCGTGCGGCCCAATCTCAAGCCCTCCAGCAGCAGCAGCAGCAGCAGCTGAAAGCCCAAGTTGAGCGTCTGCGTTCGTTTAACAGCAATGGGCGCATGAGTTTGGAGTTGGAGCCTTCTTTGACCGCCACCATTGCGGCCTATCCCAGTTTGCCATTGGAAGATGGCGATCGGGTTGTTATCCCGTCAATGCCCGGATATATCTCCGCCTTTGGGTCGGTGAACAATGAAAACGTGATGATTTACAAACCTGGCAAAACAGTGGAGGACGTGATCCGTTCCGCCGGGTTGATGGAAGATGCCGAGTTAGATTACGCATTTGTTTTAAGAGCTGATGGCAGTGTTGTTTCCAGAAAAGGGCGAGGAATGTTTACCTCATTCGAGGGCGTTCAAGTGATGCCGGGTGATACGGTCGTGGTTCCTGCCAAACTTGACCGTGAAAGTCGCTACAGCTTCTGGACACGCGTATTCAAAGACTGGACACAAATTTTGGCCAACTTCGGTCTGGGCGTCATTGCACTTAAACAGCTGTAAAAAAATGACACAAACTGTTATTGCGCAAAAAAAAGGCGAACCGCATCAAGAGTTTCAAAATAAGGAATTTGATGTGAACGTGGGTGCTTTGCTGGGTTTGCTTAAGAAAAATTGGAAAATAATAGGGATTAGCCCGATTATATTTGCTCTGGTTGCGTTGCTCATTAGTTTTCTGGTGCCCCCAGCCTATACCGCCACAACCAATTTTCTTCCACCTCAACAGCAAAATGCTGCGGCGAGCATGATACAAAGCTTGGGCGCGTTAGGGGGGATTGCTGGAGGAGCTGCGGGATTAAAAAATCCGACGGATCAATATATTTCATTTCTGAAGAGTCGCAGCCTGCAAGATTCATTGATTGATCGGTTTAAATTGCAAGATCGATACGATCAAAAGTATCGTGAAGATACTCGGGTTAAATTGAACTTAAATACAATTATTGCATCGGGTAAAGACGGTATCATTACCATTAACTCTACAGACAGGGATCCAAAGTTTGCTGCCGTCTTAGCGAATGCTCATGTCGAAGAGTTTCAAGTTTTGCTTAATCGATTGGCCGTAACTGAAGCGCAGCAACGACGCATGTTTTTTGAGAAACAATTGATACAAACAAAAGAGGCCCTATCTAAAGCGGATTTAGCACTGCGTGCCAGTGGCGTGGATGCAAGTACCCTGAAGTCAAATCCGCAAGCATCCATTGAAACAATTTCTCGTCTAAAAGCCACCATCACTGCAACCGAGATTAAGCTCAGCAGCTTGCGCAGCTATTTAGCCGATGGTGCTGCAGAAGTACGTCAAGCGCAAACAGAGTTGCTTGCTTTGCGCAATCAGCTTTCGAAAGCGGAACAAAATGATGTGACTCCAAGTGCCAATACCAGTGATTATGTAAGCAAATATCGGGAGTATAAATATCAAGAAACATTATATGATATGTTTGCTCGACAGTATGAGTTGGCCAAAGTGGATGAAAGCAGGGAAGGTTCTGTTGTTCAAGTATTGGACAAAGCGCTGCCTCCGGAGAAAAGATCGAAACCTGTGAGGTTGCCTTTTTTAATAATTGGAGGCCTAGTAGGTTTTATATTTTCTTTGGCTTTTTTGTTGTTTAGACATAAAAACTATAAAAACATTTTTTTACGCACCAAAGCTGCTGTATGAAAAGACTGTTCGATATTTTTTTATGCTGCGTATGCATTGTTTTTTTATTGCCTATCATTTTGCTGGTGTTTATTGTTGTTAAAGTTACATCAAAGGGCCCCGCTCTCTACTGGAGTGATCGAGTTGGTATCAACAACAAAATATTTAAGATGCCAAAATTTCGCAGCATGAACATCGATACGCCTGCTGTGGCTACTCATTTGCTTAAGGATCCAGCATCTTATTTAACGCCAATAGGTGGATTTCTTCGAAAAAGCAGTTTGGATGAGTTGCCTCAGCTTTGGAATATATTGACAGGCGATATGAGTTTTGTGGGCCCAAGACCCGCACTGTTCAATCAAAAGGATTTGATTGAGCTGCGCACGCGATATGGAGTTCATAATTTGCTACCTGGATTGACTGGCTGGGCTCAAGTAAATGGTAGAGATGAATTGCCGATACCAAAAAAAGTTGAACTTGACTTGGACTACCTCAACAGAAAAAATTTTTTGTTTGATCTGAAGATTTTATGGATGACCTTTATCAAGGTTCTTCGTAGCGATGGGGTTTCGCATTGATAGCCACTAAAAAATTATTAATTGTCGGAGCTGGTGGACATGGTCATTGTGTTGCTGAAGTTGCCAGCGAATCAGGGGTTTTTGAGGTCATTGGTTTTTTAGATGACGCTTTTACTACTCAAAAAACTGCACATGCTTATCCGCTGATTGGAAAAGTTGCTGATTTCAAAAAATGTCTTGGAAAATTTGACTCGATTTTTGTAGCGATCGGCAATAATGTTCTTCGTGAGCGGCTATCGTCAGAATTTATCAAAAACGATTTGACCATAGAAAATATCATCCATCCATCGGCTGTCGTTTCATCTCAGGCAAAAATGGGGTGGGGCTGTGTTGTTTTTGCAGGCGCGGTCATTGGAGTGCGCGCGGCATTAGGGAATGGCGTCATTGTGAACTCTGGAGCAGTTATTGAACATGATGCCTCTATCCATGATTTTGGGCACATGGGTATCAATACGAGCTTGGCAAGCGCCTCGGTCTTAGGTCATGGCGCTTGGATGCAGCCTGGCAGCATATTGGGGCATGGTTCTCATTTGCCTGCTGGCGCGGTGCTTTCCCCTGGTGCGGTGCATGGATCATAACGAGGCTTATGAATACTGAATCCCGCCATTCTTACTTGTATCACTTTGCCTTGCTGTTATCGCGGCCTGTCAAGCGGCTAATAGTTTTTGGTGTTGATGTATTTCTCTGCATTTTTTCAGTTTGGATAGCCTTTTATCTGCGACTGGAGCAATGGGATGCCATGCAAGGCGCAAGGCTTTGGGCTGTAGCAGGAGCTGTTGCCATCGCCATTCCGCTGTTAATGATATTTGGCCTGTATAGAGCTATCTTTCGCTATACGGGATGGAATACCATTCTGAGATTGATGCAGGCCATGTTTTTATATGGCGTGATTTATGCTGTCATATTTACATTTATTGGCGTATCGGATATCCCTAGAACAGTTGGAATCATTCAGCCGTTAATATTATTTTTGCTGATATCACTTTGCCGTTTGGCTGTCAGGTATTGGTTAGGAGGAATGCATCATTTTGCTCTAAAGCAAAAAAATCTACCTGGTGTGTTGGTTTATGGGGCTGGCTCGGCCGGGCGTCAGCTTGCGGCGGCACTTATTCGTGGAAACGAATATCGGTTGATTGGATATTTAGACGATGATAAAAACTTGCATGGTCACGATTTGGATGGACGAAAGGTATATGCGCCGACAGCGCTAAAACAGCTGACTCATGAGCTCGATGTAACGGATGTATTGCTTGCTCTTCCCTCGGTAAGCCATGAGCGTCGATTAGAAATTCTTGAAAATCTTCGGTCCCTTCCACTGCACGTCCGGACTTTGCCTGGTATGGCGGATTTGGCATCAGGCAAAGTCAGTTTGAATGATATTCGTGAGCTCGATATCGAAGATCTTTTGGGTCGGGAGGCGGTGTCCCCAGACAAACAATTGCTATCAAAAAATATATTCAACAAAATTGTTTTGGTGACAGGCGCTGGTGGCAGCATTGGTAGTGAACTTTGCAGGCAAATCATTGAACTGCGACCACGATCGATTTTATTGCTCGAAAGCAATGAATTTTCTTTGTATAAAATTCATCGAGAGCTTGAGTTTGAAACTTTACGATCGATAAAACATCAAGATGCATCCACACAGTCAGTAGAAATTGTACCTCTGTTGGGTTCTGTCTGTGATGAGTTTCGTGTTGCCCAAATCATGCGCACATGGCATCCAAATACGGTTTATCATGCAGCTGCTTACAAGCATGTTCCATTGGTCGAGCACAATGTCGCTGAAGGATTGAGAAACAATGCGATAGGCACACTCGTTTGTGCAAAAAATGCATTGGCACATGGAGTCGAAAATTTTGTCCTGATCAGTACAGACAAGGCGGTCAGACCGACCAATGTAATGGGGGCCAGCAAACGCTTGGCAGAGATGGCGCTCCAAGCACTTTCAAAAACAGAAAAGTCATTCGAAAAAGAAAGTGCGACCAAGGAAAAACTTGGCTGTAAAACTTGTTTTTCAATGGTGCGCTTTGGCAACGTTTTAGGATCTAGTGGATCTGTTGTGCCACTATTTCGTGAACAAATCAAAAATGGCGGTCCCATAACGCTAACCCATCCAGATATCACGCGCTATTTCATGACGATTCCTGAAGCGGCTCAGCTGGTGATCCAAGCCGGAGCGATGGGGAAGGGGGGAGACGTTTTTGTTTTGGATATGGGAAAACCCGTGCGCATTTATGATTTGGCGTGCCGGATGATTGAGTTGTCAGGCCATACTCTGAAACAGAATAATTACTCAGGGGCAGGAATTTCTATCGAGGTTTCTGGATTGCGTCCAGGAGAAAAACTCTATGAAGAGCTTCTCATTGGAGACAATCCAACCTTGACACATCACCCTCGAATCATGAAAGCGGATGAGGACTATCTCCCTTGGGATGAGTTTGAGTTGAAAATGATGGCAATGAACAAATTGTTGGGCGAGAACGATGTGCCAGCGATCAAGAAATTACTTGAGGAGTTGGTACAGGGCTACCAGCCGGCACAAGACGTCGTGGATTGGGTGTATTCAGAAAAACGAATTTGATCGTTTGAATGCGGATTGGCGGTTCAAAAAAAAGGGGTGATCGCATGATCACCCCTTTTATTGGTGCCGGAGACATGAATCGAACACGCGACCTTCTCATTACGAATGAGCTGCTCTACCGACTGAGCTACACCGGCGTTAGCC
>JAGWUK010000148.1 GCA_028868455.1 Burkholderiales bacterium
CAGATAAGCACCCAACGCAAAAAACGCGATATAACCAAGATCGAGCAAACCGGCAAAGCCGACCACGATATTCAGACCTAATGCCAGCATGATGTAGAGCAAGGCAAAGTCCATGATGCGCACCCACGCGTGACCGAAGTGCGCGGCGATCAGCGGATACAGAACGGCAAGCAGCACCAGCATCAGCCGGACCGGTGCCGGATGGCGCTGCAAATGATGGTGCAAACGATGGAGTAGTTTTTCCAGCCAATACGCCGTCATCAGTCCTGTCCTCTTCAGATAAGCGTGTCGAAGCTGCTTATCTTAAGAACGACGATGGCTCACCGCTATCAGAATCTTGCTCGATTCAGCGGCAACCGACGACGCCTGCGCGCCAACCAAGGCGGGATGCCGATGGCGTCGTGCCAAAAGCCGTGCTGAAGCTGGACGTGAAATGACTGTGACTGGAAAACCCGGACTGGTAGGCAATCTCCGTCAAAGACGCAGCGCCATTGCGCATCGCCTCAATCGCCTTGCCCAGCCGTGTGCGTATCAGATAACGATGCAGCGGGATACCGACTTCTTCCGTGAAGATACGTGTCAGATGATAAGGCGTCGTATGTGCGTGACTGGCCAGACTCTCCAGTGTCCATGCCTGCGCCGGATCAAGGGTCAGCAATTCCTTGACCGTCTCAACTTGCCGCCGTCGGCGCGCCATGGTCACCGTGTGCCGGGCGCGGCGCTGCTGGCGGTTGTCCTTATGTGCGGCGCCCAGTGCGGCCGCCAACAAGGCGACGCTGCGTTCTTCAATTTCCAGTGCGCTCGCATGGCTTTGCAGACGCAGCCACAAGGCTTCACGGTTCAGCATGCTGCGCGGCGCCAGCAGGCAATGCGGATGTAAGGAAGACGAGCACCAATCCTGGACACCGGCGACATCGTTCAACAGCGTCGCCAGTGCCGGTCTGGCAAATTCCAGCAACAGCGATTCATCACCGATATCGCCGGGAAAGCTGATGCGATATGGCTGTCCGGTACGAAAGAATAAGGCATGGTTAGAATTGGCAATATAGTGCTCTTTCGGCGCATCGTGCTTGGCAAACAGCCCGCTGACCGGCAGCAGCAAAATATCGGCGGCACCGTAAAACAGTTCGCAACTTGCCGACGGTCGCGCAACCGCATGACGTATGCTGAGCAAGTCACTGCGGTACAGTGTTTTTAGTGTCAATTGCATGGCATGTTTGAGAAATGTTGGTCGCAGCACCCGCTAGCGAAAATTTGTTCTGAAGTCTTCACTGGTTTAAGAGTGATCACAATGTTAATATAAATAGTACTCAGGACTTGTCCGGCAATGTTATAGGACTGACGCGAAATTATTTGGCGGTAAGAGAGTTTACCTTGCAATAGGCGTCTGCAAAGTCGTCAGTAGACATCGTACAACGCGGTCCCGTTTCGCCGCCAAAACAATTTGGCACAACGTCACCAATTGAACCAACCTGAAGATATACATGCATCCAACATTGTCGCTCTATGCCGCGCTGATGGCCATTCCAGAACTCAAGGCAATCCCACCTGCACAGTATGCGCATTTATTTGCTGAAGCGGAGTCAAAGTCGTTTTCTACGCCAATGCGCCATTGGCGCGCCGTATTGGTCGGTGGATTGGTCTGCCTGTTTTATTTTTTACTGCCATCGCTCAGAGTTCCTGGCTCCTTTTTTCTCGGCTTGTTTGCGACGGCAGGTTTCGCCGTGATCATGTTTTTCATTTGCGATTACCTCTACATGAAAATCCTCAGAAACGCGGTGCTGGCGCAAATTGCCGATGCAGGAAAGAGCGGCGCGGCAGTTTAAAATGCCCGGCATATCGCCCATAAAAAAACCACTGGCAACCGCGACGTGCCGGATTGGGGTATGCTGCCGCCGTGACGGAAATGGAGCGCATTTCCGCCGCCTTCGGCAACAAATGCGGGCACGCGAATCATTCATCGTGCGCCTTTGCGCTTTGCCGCTTAACCTGAACAGAGAAAAACCATGATAGATGCATTGATTGCCGGTCGCCTGTATGGCGTTGCGGAAGAGCGCACCGGACAAGCCGGTTCGGTGTATGTGACCTGCAAAGTCAAAGCCATGACGGATGATGGCGACACGCTCATCTGCAATGTGATCGGATTTAACGATGCGGTGCGCAGCGCTTTGCTGGCACTCGGCGACGGTGAAAGCATCAGCATTTCCGGTGCGCTGACACCCAAAGTCTGGACGGACAAACAAGGCAAAGCCCGGCCAGCCATTGACCTGATTGCACATGCCGTCCTGTCTGCACCACATGCACAACGCACGGCAGACGAACGTCGCGCCGATTAAAAACCAAAATCAAAATGACGACTTTGCCGTCAACACCAACGCTGTACCGAATCCCGCATCCAAACACGCAACGAACGCACAACGAGCGCACAACGGATACTCAAGACAAACGCATCACAACATCGTCATTGCCACGCTTGTCGCATAGACGCGGATAGCGCGACCAGCGGGCGCAGCCATATTGGCCCAGACCCAGTTGTGATGTTCAACAATCTGACCGGCTTTCAGGTGCGACCTATCGCCGGTTGTGTGTGCATCCGACAAAGCGACGACATCAAAGCCATGCGATGCCGCCGAGCGGATTGTCGTATCAACGCAAAACTCGGTCGCCAGCCCGCCGATGTACAAGGTCTGGCAACCGCGCTGCCGTAATCGCGACAGCAGGGCCGTGTCGGCAAACGAGTCGCAGGCGGTTTTATCGATGAGTACATCATTTTTTTCGACAGGCAACTCGGTAATCACTTGCCAGCCTGCCGAACCGGCCAGTGCATCATCATTGGCATGACGAATAAAGACGATCTGATCGCCGCGCTGGCGCATGGTTGTTGCCGCCAGACTGAGACGCCGGATCACGCCTTGTTTATCAAAGCGTGGCGTGCCACCATCCAGCCACGCATGTTGCATGTCGATTATCAGTAATGCATTCATCGCGTTGTACCCCGAACGAAGTTGCAGCGTGTCATTCTTGCGCTTGTGCGGCAATGCGTTGTTGCATCATGGAGGCCGACAACGGATGTTCCAGCAGGTTACGCAAGACATTCCAGCGCGCTTCGTTGCCGCCATTGTCTGCCAGTTGCTCGACATAGGTCTGCACGGTGTCCTGCCCCAGATTGTAATTAATGACGTATGAGCGGTGTCTCTCAATAAAGCGCAGACGCTGCGTCGAACGCGCTTCGTCAGACAAGGCATATTTCATCAACATCGCCACTGCTGCGGCATGATCAATCTCTCCATCCAGATAACGCTGCGCGACCATATTGCCGGCATACGACAGCTTTTGCAGTACCGCCTGCACCTGATAATAGCGCTCTGCTTTTTCTGGCGCGATTCCTGCCAGCGGGAACAGGATTTCTTTTTCAAACACTAAACGCTGCGCATGCGGAAATGCGACTTCAATACCGTAATTGGCGCTGCCTTCGGCCAGAAACGACATCGGTGAATACAGGGGATAAACGCAGTATTCCATCCAGCCGTAGTCATTGACCAGGCGTTTTTCTATCAGCAGATTGAATACATGGTGCCCGGGATATCCTTCGTGGCTGGCCAGATCGATAGCGCGGCTGATGTACATCGGGAAATCGGTGTTGACCTGTATCAGGCTATAACAATTGCCCTTGTACCAGTTGTAAGCGCTCCAGACCTGATCTTTAACGTATTCGACACGAAAGTCTTCTTCCGGTGGCAATTCGATATGCTGTCTGGTGCGCGCACGCGCTTCGTTGATGGCGGCGGTAAAAACGGCATCCAGGCGATCGACGGGAATTTCAAAATCACGATGGTAAGCGGTGAGGCGCGTATTCAGATCGCCTTGCCCCGGCAACAGTTGATCGAGTTCCGCCAGAATCAGGTCAAAATCAGCCGGCGTCAGGGTCGGTGACACGGCATCGTACAAAGCTGCGGACTCGGCATTGAATGTCAGATGCTCGCCGGCCAGATGGGCAATATAGCTGCGCACCGATGATAACTGCAATTGCAGGAAATCCTGCCGCACGGCGAGTTGCGGCGCGGGCGATGGCAATTGACGGCATTGCTGCAACAGGCGGTCGGCTTCTTGCAATAATGCCGCCAGACTGTGCTTCGCTGTCTCAGCCTGCCATTCGGCCGGGCCGTAATAGGCGTCCACATACCCATTGTCATGCTGCCCTACAGCGAGCACAAGTTTTACATAAGCTACGGCGATGTCGTTGAGTGTCATAAATGGTTTCCGGTCGATAATAAAAGAGGACTGACGCAAACTTGTTCCAGCAAGGCGAAACATCCTTTGGCGCTGAGGAAGCTTCCGTTGCAGGGGAAGTCCGTTACGTCGGCAGACAACAAGTTGCCTGAATTCCCGACGACACCATAGCGACGAAGGCAGTACACATCAGCTATAACGCTGCCGGGGCGGTTTTGCTTCAGTCCCCAGCAAACTTAGCTTACATGGGCTGTCACACAGACCAGGTGCTGATTGCGTGGATAGACAGCAGAACCGTCGCGACGTTCATTTTGTCGGCCGGTCACGCACTTCCGCCATTGCGGAGAATTCAGTCTGTCAGGACTTTTTGCACACCCCGTCGATAGCGGTCCAGTTCCAGCTCTGCGGCGACACGCGGATTAATGGCTTTTAAAACCCGTTCTATACGCTCCGGCGCGATGAAGTCTTTCGTATCTTCAACGGCCAGTATGCCCATCACTTCACCGGTTTGCGATTTCAGGGGCAGACCGCAGTAACTGGCAATCGAGGTTGCACCGGGATACAGCTCGGCCACATTGCAAGGCACATTGACTGCTTGTCCGGCCAGCACGGTACGACAGGGTAAATTGCTGAGGTCATACGACAGCGAACCGTGACGGATATTTTCTGCATCGGCAAACGCCAGTGTATAACCAAGGCTGGTGCTGAGACGCTTTTCCGCAACGAAGGCAAATCGCAAACCCAGATGACGCGTCAGGCACAAGGTCAGCGCAACGAAAAAGCGCGGCCCGCGAAATTCCAGCGTTGCTTCAGTGATATCCAGTACGACGCCCGACAATGGTTCTTTATCGCTCATGATGCCGCCCTCCCCCGATCCAAAAAGTATTGCACAGGCTGAGCGCTGAAACAAGCAACAAAGACACGGTGCGCCGCCAGGCGACAATGTTGCCGTGCAAGAACAAATTCCGGCAAAGTTGGGGCAATGTTGATTTCTATCGACCTCATTGCGATTGGCTGGCATACAATCCAATCAAGGCCGCGATGCGGGCAGATATGGCCGCAACCAGCACGTTGGCAGAACGGCAGAATGACAGTAACTTCGCTCCCCCGTTCTCACATGCAGTTATGCGGCGAACCGTAGTTGTTGGATGGATACGAAATTGATTGTGCAAGGCTCGCGAAGAGTGCAGCACACGTCGTCACATTTTCGCGCATCGTATGCCGAAGAACTATCACACCGCATTAGCGGTTTTGGGTCAGCTTTCAGCAATTGAACAGCCCGGATTACACGAATAAGGACTATGCGTCTTCTGCGATTTTTCCTCATACTGTGTGCAGTTTGCCTCGCAGCTTCGGCAAACGGACGCGATTTGCTGGTGCATGTCTCTACACTGCCGCCGTATGTATTAAACGGTGCACGTCAGGGCATCGCCTGCGACATCATCACGCGTGCATTGGCCAGTCAAAATGTGGGCGTCAGATTTGTTGCGTCCAACAATAAACGCATGGAAATCGAAGTCAAGAACGGCAGCGCCGATGCAGGTTTTGCCGGCATTCCCGACGATAGCAGCCAGGTCTTTTTTTCCGATCCTGTCATTGAATTTGAAAACGTCGCCGTGACCTTGCGCAGCCGCAATTTGCATATCGACGGCATGACCGATTTCTACGGCAAGCGCGTGATTGCGTTTCGCAACGCAGCGCGGGTGCTGGGACCTGCATTCGCACAAATGGCCAGAAAAAATCCTGATTATTCCGAAGTCGGCGATCAGCACTCGCAACTACCGATGCTCGACGCCGACCGCGGTGACGTCATCATCCTCGAACGCAGGGTGTTTTTATATTATTCACAGGCACTGCACGGCAACCAGAATACGCAAGATCTGTATCGTTTGCACCGCGTTTTTAAACCGGTATCGCGTCTGCTCGGCTTTCATAGCAGCGAGCAACGCGACATCTTCAACAAGGGTTTACAAACCATACGGCAAAACGGCGAATACACCGCCATCCTGCGCAGCTATATGAGCGAATAAGTCCACCAGATTACGGCAGGACAAACAGACACACTGATAGCCGACTTTCCCGGCATCCGAATGCGACGGCTTATTTTTTGTCCAGCTCTTCAGCTTGTTTTTCTTCGCTCACATGGCGCAAAAAATAACGTACGAAGAACACCATCATGCCAAGCATGAACGTAATACCTGCAATACTCATCAGTCCATAGTCGGTAGAAAACAAGTCGATTAACAGTTTCATCGCCCTACTCCTTGAAAGTTGACTCTCTCAGTATCCGGCGGTTACCTACGCTGGCTTTTGATCTGCGTCAAGTTAATCGCATAGCAGAACAAGCATGTTTCTGCACCGCATTTGCGGACGGCACGGACAACGAAAAACGCCAACAAACCTTGCCGTAGCGCACGCAATTAAAGGCGTAAAAAATGCGCTTCCCGGTGAGTTGCAACGCTGAAACGTCTGCTTCGTTTTATTTGCTAAGGACGTTTTCTATGATCGCGCGCATTTCACCGCTGCGCTTCATGTCATTCAACTGGGCATTGAATTTTTTCAGAAAATCGCTTTTGTAGGGATATTGCCCCAGATCGCGGTTGGTCAGCGCAAGATAGGCGGCCTCCTGCTTTAAGCTCATGACTTCCCTGATCGCTTGACTGTCGGAGGCGTACAGCCCTTCGGCCTTGATGCGCTCAATTTCCCACAGGATGGACAAACGGTCGTTCAGATAACAATCGATGCGACCCAGCAATAATTTCAATAAGCTGGAGCGATTGCCTGGCGCCTGATCGCGAATAATCTTGCCG
>JAGWUK010000149.1 GCA_028868455.1 Burkholderiales bacterium
AACCTCAACATCGGCACCCGCCTCGGCGCAGGCTTTGCCCTGGTACTCGTATTGCTGGTCGGCGTCGCCGCACTCGGCCTGTATAGCATGAGCCGCTCAAACGCGGCCTTGCGGCATATTGTCGAAATCAATGCGGTCAAGACCGCGCAACTCGAAACAATGCAATCATCCGTGCATATCGTCGCCCGCGTCATCCGCACGATCGCCTTGCTGACCGATGACGCCGCCGCTGCTCACGAGCAGACAAAAATTGTCGCCGCCAGAGAAAAATACGATGCGGCCTATGCAGCGCTGTCAAAAATGCCACTCGATGAAGCAGGCAAACGTTTTATCGCAGATATCCGCCAGGATCAGGATGCGGCCCGCGCTGCCAACAACCGCTTTGCCGAGCTGGCCAAAACCAGTAAGGATGAAGCGATCAAGGTCTTGATGAATGAATCCATCCCGGTCAATAGCAAATGGCAAGACGCGATGCAGGCGTTTGCTGATCTGCAAAAAGTCAAAAACAAAGCCGATGAAGAAGCCGCCGCCACGAACTATAACGAAGCACAGGTATTGATGCTGGTGTTGACACTGGCCGCCATCGCCGTTGGCAGCCTGATCGCCTGGTGGTGCACCCGTTCTATCACTCACCCGATGTCGGAAGCAGTCCGTATTGCCCAAACTGTGGCAGCCGGTGATTTGTCCAGCGAGATTGTCGTCAACAGCACAGACGAGACCGGACAATTATTGCAAGCCTTAAAAGACATGAACACCAGCCTGGTGAATATTGTCAGCCAGGTACGCAGCGGCACCGAAACGATTGCCGCAGCCTCGTCGCAAATTGCCAGCGGCAATATGGATCTGTCGTCACGCACCGAAACTCAGGCAGGCGCACTGGAAGAAACCGCCTCGTCGATGGAAGAACTGACATCCACCGTGCGCCAAAATGCCGACAATGCGCGGCAAGCCAATCAACTCGCGCATTCCGCATCCGAAATCGCGGTCAAAAGTGGCGCCGTCGTCTCTGAAGTGGTCGATACCATGGGTCTGATCAGCGCCTCGTCGAAAAAAATTGTCGACATCATCAGCGTGATCGACGGCATCGCTTTCCAGACCAATATCCTGGCGCTGAATGCCGCTGTGGAAGCTGCCCGTGCCGGCGAACAGGGACGCGGCTTTGCTGTGGTCGCCACCGAAGTGCGCAATCTGGCGCAACGTTCAGCGTCCGCTGCCAAAGAAATCAAAGTCTTGATCGATGATTCTGTGGAACAGGTCGAAGCCGGCAATCGTCTGGTCGGCCAGGCCGGCAGCACAATGGAATCTGTCGTCACCAGCATCCGCAGCGTGACCGATATCATGGCTGAAATCACCGCCGCCTCGCAGGAACAAAGCACCGGTATCGACCAGATCAATCAGGCTGTCGCGGAAATGGATCAGGTCACACAAAGCAACGCCGCGCTGGTAGAAGAAGCCGCCGCCGCTGCAGGATCTTTGCAAGAACAGGCAGCGACGCTGGAACAAGTCGTGAATGTCTTTAAACTCCATGCGTCGGACGTGCCGCAGATCGCCGCAGTCAGCCGCCCTGCTCCTCAACTGAAAATGGCGGCCAAAGCAACGGCGCCGGCAAAAGTCGCCACGGTAAAAACTTTCCCACGCACTCCGGCAAAAGCAAAAACCGGTTCGCTGAAACTGGCGTCCGGATCAGACACTGCTAACGGTGACTGGGTAGAGTTCTGACCATGCCCCGTGCGTGATGTTGCCCGCGCAGCATCACGCCCACATCGGCATTCTGCATGAGCCGCATGGTGCGCACCATGCGCACCGTGCGCAGTGTCCAAAGTATCCGCAGTATTCGCCCCTTCAGCGACCACACGTCGCTATCCGCACCAGCCCGTCAGCCACTCCAAGCCAAGCACTTATCGGCGTGTTGTTATCAAAATAGAGGGGAGTATATGAATAACTCATCCTGTTGCGCGCATATTCATTGCGACATGTCAAAAAATAGCCCTGTACTCCCACTCAGTATCTTTCATTGCGCAACCCCGGACCAGACATGGCGTCGTCGCTCACAGCATGCGCGAGCACGCTGCACAGCGCGCCCAAATCTGCGCATATTGGCCCAAGGTCCAATAGTGCGTTTCCACACAGCAACCTAAAATCATTCTCATGGACAAGACTTCTTCCCTCATCGCCGTCGTCGATGACGAACAAAGCATACGCCGCGCCTTATTGCGTTTGCTGCGTTCGGCTGGATTCAACGCACAGGCATTCGCCTCGGGGCGCGAGCTGCTCAGCAGCCTGGCAGCCCGCTCGCCGCAATGCGTGGTGCTGGATCTGAATATGCCGGACATGTCGGGATACGAAGTCGCCCAGCAATTGCATCGCATCGCCCCGGAAACCGGCGTGGTCGTCATGACAGGCAATCAGATGACGGACAAGCAGCAAGAATCCTTACTGATGCATGTTGTGCGTATTTTGAACAAACCCATGGACGACCAGCTTTTACTCAGCACCATCCAGGCCATCTTAAACAAACGGGTAGCGCCGGATAGCGTCAGGTAACGCCAAGCCAGAAAACCTCGTGCCGCCCATCGCTTAAACATCGCCCCCAATACAAGCCATACAGGAGAATCACCATGCGTAATAATTTGCCCGTCACCAATCACGAATACATTCTGCAAGACCACGAAACCATCGTCTCGAAAACCGATTTGCACGGCAACATCACGTATGTCAACGACGACTTCGTCCGCATCAGCGGCTTCACCGAAGACGAGCTGATGGGCGCGCCGCAAAATATCGTGCGCCACCCTGACATGCCGCGTGAAGCCTTTGCCGATATGTGGCGTTGCATCAAGGCGGGTAATTCCTGGACTGGCCTGGTGAAAAACCGCTGCAAGAACGGCGACCATTACTGGGTCGAAGCGAACGCCGCGCCATTGCTCAAAGACGGCCAGATGGTCGGCTATACCTCGATCCGCATTAAGCCCAGCCGCGAACAGGTCAACGCCGCCGAAACAGCGTATCGCGCCATCCGTAGCGGCGACACCTCGCTGGAAATCGTCGAAGGCGTGGCACGCCGCCGCTCCAGGCTGCGCAAGCTGAATGTGTTTGCCAACATGAGCATCGCCGGCAAACTGATGGGATTCACCAGCATGATCTGCGTCATCCTGCTCGCCCTGGCCATCTTGCCGCATCTTGATCAGGCGCTGGCAATCAGTTATGGCGGTGCCATCGCCACGGCCGGTGTGTTACTGACCCTGTTTTGCGGCTGGCAAATGTACAGCCACCTGATCCCGCCTTTAAAACGGATTTTCCATGACATCGAAACCATGAGCGCCGGCGATTTATCACAACGCATCACCGCTCACGGCAACGACGAAATCACCCATCTGTCGCAATCGCTGCGCGTCTTGCAAACCAATGTCAAACTGCTGGTCGGCCAGATACGCCAGAGCACCGACCATGTCAGCGAAGGTGCCGGTGTCATCGCCGAAGGCAATGCCGCCTTGTCGGGCCGCACAGAATCGCAGGCCAGCTCGCTGGAAGAAACCGCGTCGTCGATGGAAGAACTGACCGCCACCGTCAAACACAATGCCGACAATATCCATGAAGCCAGCGAGCTGGTGACCGAAACCGCCCGCGTGGCCGAAAAAGCCGGCATTTCCGTTGCCAATGTCGTACAAACCATGGGCGCCATTAAAACCAGCTCAGCCAAAATCGCCGACATCATCAGCGTGATTGATGGCATCGCTTTCCAGACCAATATTCTGGCCCTGAACGCGGCGGTCGAAGCCGCCCGTGCTGGCGAACAAGGTCGCGGCTTTGCCGTGGTCGCTTCCGAAGTGCGCAATCTGGCACAACGCAGCGCCAGCGCCGCCAAAGAAATCAAAACCCTGATCGAAGATTCCGTCGCGCAAGTCGCCGCCGGCGATCTGCTGGCGGCCGACGCCGGCAAGACCATGGACGAAATCGTCAACGACGTGAAACGCTCGGCCGAGTTGATGCGCGAGATGACGCTGGCCGGGCAAGAACAAAGCGCCGGGCTGCATCAGATCAATCAGGCCATTGCCCATATGGACGAAATCACCCAGCAAAACGCCGCCATGGTCGAAGAAGCCTCCGCCTCTGCCGATACGCTGCGCAGCCAGGCCATCGCGCTCAGCGAACTGGTCCATGCATTCACGCTGGTCAAAGATGCGCCCGCCAGCGGCATCCGCAAAACCACCACCTCAGCCAAAACCCTGCCTACCCACAAAGCGCAGCCAGGCAATACGCGCGCGCGCCAGCCGCAAGTCAAAAAACTGGCCATGCGCCGGTAAACCAGCAAGGCTGGTGCCGTACCATGTCGCCAGCCAGCTTTTCCATCCGCTGCCGATACCGGCAAACATCGGCAACAATCGACAAAATCAGGGAGTATAGAAAATCGGCCATCCATAGCGCGCATCAATTAAGCGATATGAGAAGAAATCTTCTTATACTCCCCTGTTTTCAAGATATTACAAAGCCTGCGTACAAGCTTGCCTCGCTGCCGCCCAAACCAGCATCACATCGTCGCGGCTTCCGCAAGGTCACCGGCAGCGCGCGCGGTGCGGCGCTGCTGCGCTTGCCCTGCGAGTGAACTTTTTGCAAACTGCGTCAGTCTGATGCACACCACTTCATTCAGAATGCCTTCATGCAAATGCGTGCATTACCGACTCGCCAATTTCTCCGCCATGCACCAGCGCTGTTGCTGGTTTTGCTGCTGCATTTATTGGTATGGCAAGCCCTGCGGCATCCGGGCTATCTGACGCCGACCACAAAAACTGAGACCGCTGTCCAGTATCTGCAATTGCTCAACATCCCGCGCCCGCCGCCCGTTGTGCCGCCTGCGCCGCCGCCATTGGCGCAAACTGTGCGCAGACCGGCAGTGCCTCAGCATCAGGCCAAACCGCCGCGCGTCGCTCAAGTTCAGGCTGCGCCGTCCCATACGGGCGCCCCGGCCATCAGCCTGTTGCCGCCAGACGAACATCCTGCGCCTGCCACTGCTCCGGCTCCGGCGAAACTGGATCTGGATGCCTTGCGCAAGTCCGCGATCGCTTATGAAAAACATCATCGCCCCAGCGAAATCGAACAAATGCAAGCGGGTCTGCGGCGCGACGAAACCCTGGAAAAACACCTCGGCGATCGTGTCGACAAAGCAAAGCGCGAAGACTGCCTGCGTTCTTACTCCGGCTTTGGCTTATTGGCCGTCATCCCGCTGGCGGTCAGCACCGTCGTCGATACCGGATGCAATTGGTGAAGCGAGTGCCACCCTCAGCTATAATGCGCAATTCCGCATGCCGCCTGTCAACACCCGAAGCCGGGCAAGCGTTGTCTGCTTACCTCAAGGCACCTTGCTTGTGCGGTCATTTTCATTTTTATCCGGATATTCCATGAAGAAAATTTCTTACCTGTTCGCTGCCATGCTGGTAGCGGCCCTCGGTTCTGGCATGACCCCCTTGACCAGTAACCTGACCTACGCCGCAGACGAAGCGGCCGCAGCGCCAGAAAAACAATTGACGGTGCGCGCCGAAATGGGCAAACCGCTCAACGAAATTCAGGAATTGCTCAACACCAAACAATTTCCGCAAGCACTGGAAAAAATCAATGCGCTGAACGCGTTTGAAAACAAAACACCGTACGAGCTGTTCGCCATCGACCGCATGCGTGCCGTGCTGGCTTCCGGCACCAACGATACCGCGTTGCTGGCAAGCTCGTTCGAAAACATGATCAACACACCGTTCCTGACCGACGCACAAAAAATGCGTCTGACAGAAACCCTGGCAGGTACGTATTTCAACGCAAAGAAATACGATCTGGCGACTGTCTGGGCGCGTAAATTTTTGGCAAAAGACAATAGCAACCAGCAAATGCACAGCGTACTGATCCGCGCCTTGTATCTGCAAAACGATTTCGCCAGCGCGATCAAAGAACTCAATGCACAACTGGCAGAAGACGACAAAGCCAATCGCATCCCTAGCCAGGACAATCTGCGTCTGCTCGGCAGCTGCTATCAGCAAACCAAGGACACCGCTGGCTACACGACCGTGCTGGAACGCATGGTCGCCAATTATCCACAAAAAGATTACTGGGGTGATCTGCTGTACCGCATCGAACACAAGCCAGGTTTCTCCGACCGCCTGCGTCTCGACCTGTATCGCCTGCTGCTGAAAACCAATAATCTCGACGACGCGTCGCAATACGCAGAAATGGCTGAGCTGGCCTTGCTGGCTGGTCTGCCGGTCGAAGCCAAAACTGCCGTTGATGCAGGCTATGCCGCGAACGTGATGGGCACCGGCAAAGAAGCTGGCAAGCACAAACAATTGCGCGACCGCGTCTACAAACAAGTGGCTGAAGATGCCAAATCGCTGGACGCTGGCGAAGCCTCGGCGCAAAAAGCCAAGACAGGTACCGGCTTGCTCAACATCGGCTACAACTACGTCATCAACAAGCAGTTTGAAAAAGGCATCAGCCTGATGGAACAAGGTCTGGCCAAAGGCGGCCTGAAATCGACCGACGAAGCCAAATTGCATCTGGGAATGGCCTATCTGCAATCCGGCAACCGCGCCAAGGCCACAGAAATTTTCCAATCCATACAAGGCGCCGACGGCACCAAAGACTTGGGTCGCATGTGGGTGTATCTGAGCAACGCCGAAGTCCGCGCAGCAGCCAAAGCAGCAGCACCAGCAGCAGCGGCTCCGGCGGCAGCGGCAGCTCCGGCAAAAGAAGTCGCCAAGGAAGCCGCACCGGCAAAATAAGCAACAGCGGCAATGATTTTGCGACGCTGCAAAATCATGCTGGAAATAAAAAAGCGCTGACAATTTCACGTCAGCGCTTTTTTTACGTCGGCAGAATTGGTTGCAGCGACATACGCGCGATAGTTTGCACAATGAACAATGCAACTCGACACAGCGCAACACCGCAAGGGCGGCCTGATTGCCACGGACACCCAAACGCCAGCGCCGTTCTTAACCGGCCAATTTCTTCACGGCGCTGCCGCTGATCAGTGTCAGATTCGGCGCCCGTCTGGCATTG
>JAGWUK010000150.1 GCA_028868455.1 Burkholderiales bacterium
ATTTGCGCAGACAACTGGCGTCGACGATTTTGACGTGCGCAATGGTCTCGATAATGCCAGTATGGTCAGCCTGTTTTCCTGGAGCGAGACGCAGTTTTTACGCTTGCTGGAAGGTAGCCCTATCCGTCGCATCGGGCATGAGCGCTGGTTGCGTAATCTGGCGGTCGGTCTGGGGAATGCGGCGGTCAGTCTGCGTGGTGACGCGCATATCATCGCGGCTCTGCAAGCGCGGCTGGCGCATCCGTCAGACATGGTGCGCGACCATGTGCAATGGGCGCTGGCGCAGCATGGCGTCGTCTGCAATACGCCCGCATGAATGCAGGCATGGCCTCAATGAGTAATGTGCACCAGCGACAACCAGAACGGTAAAGTCAGCACCGACAACACGGTGCTGGCAGAGATCAGGAACGCGACAAACGCACCATTGCCACCCATGCGTGCTGCCAGCACATAGGCGCTGGAAGCCGTGGGCAGGGCGCAAAACAAAACGAGAATTTGCAATTGCAATAGCGGCAGTTGCAGCCAGCGTCCGAGCAGCAAGGCGATCAAAGGCAGCAGCATTAATTTGATGGTCAGAAAATACGTTGCGATGCCCTTGGCTTCGTGCAAGGCCGACAAACGCATGCCGGCGCCGACGGCCAGCAAGCCCAGCGCGATAGAGGCATTGCCCAGTCTGGCCAGCGTGGCATTCACACCTTCCGGCAAAGTCAGATGCAGCAGGCTGCACAACACGCCGCTGGCAGTGCCGATGACCAGCGGATTGCTGGCGATCTCTTTCAGCAGGCGACCGCTGTTATGTGCCAGCGCATACACGGCCGCCATATTGCACAAGGGCACCAGAAAACCGATCAGCAAAGCCATCAAGGCCGTGCCTTGTTCCCCTGCCAGCCGCGACGCCAGTGCCAGCGCGATATACGAATTAAAACGAAACGCGGTTTGTACACCGGATTCAAAAATCCTTGGCCCGCTGCGAAATAGAAAGCGCGCCAGCCAGCCCAGCAACATGCCGCTGGCGGTCGCAAACAGGGCGACTTGCAATAAACGACCGGTGGCCTGAAAGTCAAAGTGCGTACGCGAGGTCGTATAAAACAGCAGCGCCGGAAACATGATGTAGTAAACGATTTTTTCGACCCCGGCCCAAAAATGGCCGCCCCAGTGCGCCATGCGCGCCAGCACAAAGCCCAGCAGGATTAAAGTGAAATCGGGGATCAGGAGCGTGAAAATTGACATACTGGTGCGGAGTATATTTAATGGTCGCTTTATTCATGCGCGGTTGAATGCATAAAAAAGCATATACTCCCACTAACACTGAATATCGTTGAAATCGTTATTTAAGCAGGCCGGCCAGTTCCACTGCGGTCTTGACCTGCATCTTGTCAAAAATATGCGCGCGATGCACTTCCACCGTGCGCATGCTGATGCCGAGCTGATCGGCGATGACCTTGTTCATTTTGCCGAGCAGGATCAGGTCCAGCACTTCTCGTTCGCGCGTGGATAAGGTTGCCAGCCTTTCCAGAATGACGGCATTGGAACCGGCTTCACGCGATTGCGCCAGCGCTTCCTGTACGCGATCCATCAATTTATTGTCGTTGAACGGCTTTTCAAAAAAATCAAATCCGCCGCGCTTCAGCGTATCGACAGCCATCGGCACATCACCGTGACCAGTCAGAAAAATCACCGGCAAGCGCCTGGTCAGGTTTCTGCTGGCCAGCAGGTCAAACAGGCTGATGCCGCTCAGGCCCGGCATACGCACATCGAGCAAAACACAATCGCCATCAGTGGCAAAGCTGAAAGGGCGGTTCAACGCCAGCAAAAATTTCTCTGCGCTGTCGTAGGTCTTGCAGTCGATCTGGCGCGATTGCGCCAGCCAGGATAAAGCGTCACGAATGACCTCTTCATCGTCGATGATGTGCAGCATGTTGTCTCCTGTGGGGGCGGTCTGGTCTATGGGCATGTGGCTGAAATCAACGCCGCCAGATGCCGTGCCAGCCTCTCATTATCTACGAATCTTTCATTTGCGCCGGATTGGCTTGTCAGCCGTCCGTTGATGGCTCCTTCTGGTCTGTTTGGGTTGCGCGGTAAGCAGGTAGCTCAAACCGGAAAATCGTCCCGCCCAAGGGGTTGTCGCTGTGCGATAACTGGCCGCCATGAAACTCAATCGCGGTGCGGCAGATGTTTAATCCCATTCCCATACCGGTCGATTTGGTCGAGAAAAACGGTGAAAACAATTGCTCGGCAACCTCGGTCGGGATGCCATGTCCGCGATCGATCACTTCCACGAACAGGTTTTGCGTCGCGTCATCGAGGCCGGTCCGGATGCGCAAAGTTCTTTGCGCCAGCGGCGTGCTTTGCATGGCTTCGATTGCATTGCGCGTCAGATTCAGCAATACCTGTTCGAGCAGCACCTTGTCGGCCAGCACGGGCGGCAAGATGGCCGCCAGTTCCCAACGCAGCGTGACCTGGCCGGTCTTGGCCTGCAGATCCACCAACGGCATGACGCTATGGATCAGATCGGACAATTGCACGGCTTCGCGGCTGGGTTCGCGTTTTTTCACAAATTCATGCACGCTGCGGATAATGTGCCCGGCGCGTTGCGCCTGCTTGTTGGCTTTTTCCAGCGCTGATTTCAGCAAGGACTGATCGACTTGCCCGGCATTGAGTAAATTGATGGCGCCGGTCGTGTAGCTGGAAATCGCTGCCAGCGGTTGATTCAGTTCGTGTGCCAGCATCGAGGCAATCTCGCCCATCGATGCAAGATGCGCACTGGCATGCAGTTTTTCTTCTTGTTGTCGCGTCAGTTCCTGCGCCCGCTTGAGTTCAGAAATATCGAGGATAGAACTCATCCAGCCAGTTTGCTGACCGCGCTCATTGATCAGCGGCGATTCGTAAATCAGCACCGGAATGCGCTTGCCGCTGGCATGCTGGTAAATGGTTTCAAAACCTTCTGCCGGCACCGTTCCTTCCAGCAAACGCGTAAAGCGTTGCTGATATTCGTGCAGTGCTTCCGGCGCCCAGTAGGGCATGGGTGGCACGCGTCCGATGATTTGTTCTGCGGGATAACCGATCATGCGGCAAAACGCCGGATTCACGTAAGTCAGCCGGCCTTCCATGTCGCGCGCGCGCAGGCCGGTGACCAGAGAATTTTCCATCGCCGTGCGAAAGGTCACTTGCTGACGCAAGGCGACTTCGGCTGCCAGTCGGCGGTTGATGTCGCGCCACAATGCGGCCAGACTCCAGATCAGTCCCAGCGACAACAGGATGACCGTCAGCACCAAAAGATTCGACAATAATTTCGGTTCGCTCTTGGTGCTGTTGGTATGCAGGAATAACTGCAACTCCGGTAATTCCAGTGCGCGATTATGTGTGTACACATTTTTACCTGCGCCACCGGCCGCGCGATTTGCATACACTTTTTCGTCGGCATCGACCAGCGAAATTTCATTGTCCTGCGCAAACCACCACGGGACCAACTCTTCCAGAATACCGGTAGCGCGATAGCTGATGACGATGCTGCCGAAGTGCTGGTTTTCCTTGATCAGTGGAATTTGGCAATAGATCAGATAGGCGTTCTTGACATTGGGTTCCGGTGCCGGTTGCAGGCAGCGCGTGCGACTGTTGATTTCGTTGATGCTGGGGTCGATGCGCGACAGCGTGCTGCTTTCCTGGGGAGGAATACTCAGGTCGGAGGTCGACGCCAGAACTTCGCCGTTGGTGCCGAACCAGACGATGCGCTGGATTTCGTGATTGTTTTTGAGCAGCGTACGAAAGCGTTGCAGTGCGATGTCGGCAGGAATTCTGTGCGCCATGATTTCGCTGCCGATCTGCTTTAAGGTTTCATCGGTGCGGTTTAATTGAAACTGTATGGCTTGTTCCACCCACAGCGTATCGGCGATCAATTGCTCCTGACGCTCATTGGCTTCCATGTGCTGAGCCTGCCACGGCAGCCAGATCAAGGTTGCCAGAAACAGCGACACCAGCAGGATCGGCAAGATCCAGCGCCACTTTTGATTCGGCCACGCCTGGGTTTTATAGAAAGTCCTCATGAGCGTAGTGTAATGCACTGTGATGGTGCCGGTGTCGCTGTGACAGCGTTGTGGTTTTCCACAATTGCACCATTTCAAGGCTTTCGCGAGAATCTCTCAAAATTCAAATTTAACCAGGAGACCGCAATGAAAATCAAATCTGTTTTGTTTTCCCTTTTGGCAGCATCCCTCGTCAGCGGCGCAGCGTTTGCGCAGGCACCGATCGTCATCAAGTTCAGCCACGTCGTTGCCGGTGACACCCCGAAAGGCAAAGCTGCCGAGCGCTTCAAGGAACTCGCTGAAAAAGCCACACATGGCCGCGTCAAGGTTGAGCTGTATCCAAACAGCACACTGTATAAAGATAAGGAAGAACTCGAAGCCCTGCAACTTGGCGCCGTGCAAATGCTGGCACCATCGCTCGCAAAGTTCGGCCCGCTGGGCGTGAAAGAATTTGAAGTATTCGATTTACCTTATATTTTCCCATCCAAAGACGTGTTGTACGCAGTAACCGAAGGCCCTATCGGCAAATCCCTGTTGAAAAAACTGGAACCGAAAGGCATCACTGGCCTGGCGTTCTGGGACAATGGTTTTAAAGTCATGTCGGCAAACAAACCTATCCATCTGCCGACCGACATGAAAGGCCTGAAACTGCGCATCCAGTCATCCAAAGTGCTTGACGCTCAAATGCGTGCACTCGGTGCCAATCCGCAAGTATTGGCCTTCTCCGAGGTGTATCAGGCCTTGCAGACCGGCGTGGTTGACGGCACAGAAAATCCGCCATCCAATCTGTACACGCAAAAAATGCACGAAGTACAAAAATATGTGGCAGTAACCCGTCACGGCTATCTCGGTTATGCCGTCATCGTGAACAAGAAGTTCTGGGATGGTCTGCCAGCCGATATCCGTGGCGAACTTGAAGGCGCGATGAAATCCGCAACGCAATATGCGAATGCGATTGCGCAGCAAGAAAATGACAAGGCGCTCGAAGAAGTAAAAAAATCGGGCAAAACAACGGTCATCACGCTGACGCCTAAAGAACAGGAAGCCTGGCGCCAAGCCCTGAAACCTGTGCAAAAGCAGATGGAAGGCCGGATCGGTAAAGACCTGATCGACAGCGTCAATAAAGAAGCAGCGAAGCTCGGCTTCAAGTAATTCCCCCCTCAACCTTGACCGGTTGCATCAGATGATTAGTCATCTGTCGCAACCGGTTGTCGTATGTGGCCTCTAGTAAATATGCTTCTTAGCAACACTCAGGAGATATGATGAAATTCCTTGATCACCTCGAAGAATGGTTGATCGCCAGCTTGATGGGCGCGGCAACCATCGTGATTTTTGTGGCGGTGATACATCGCTATTTGTCCGGTATGCCGATTCCGTGGTTGCAGGACGAACTACTGAAACTCAATACCAGCTGGGCACAAGAGCTGACGATTTATATGTTCGTCTGGATGGCCAAGTTCGGTGCGGCGTATGGCGTGCGTACCGGCATCCACGTCGGCGTCGACGTGCTGATCAATAAACTCAAGCCTTCACGCCGCAATCAGTTCATCGTCATCGGTTTGCTGGCGGGTGCTTTGTTCACCGGCATCGTCGGTACTCTGGGTGCGCGTTTTGTCTGGGAAATCGCACATACCGACCAGGTTTCTGCCGATATGGAAATTCCTATGTGGTGGGTGTACATGGCGATTCCGCTGGGCTCATATCTGATGTGTTTCCGTTTTCTGCAAGTGACCTGGCATTTTATTAAAACCGGCGAATTGCCAAAACACGACCACTCGCATGTGGAAGGTCTGGATGAAGAGGTGCAAGCATGAACGCCGCGATTATCTTTGTATTGCTGATGGTGCTGATGCTGACCGGCATGCCGATTTCAATTTCGCTGGGTCTGACGGTACTGACTTTCCTGTTCACCATGACGCAGGTGCCGATTGAATCAGTGGCACTGAAATTATTTACCGGGATAGAGAAGTTTGAAATCATGGCGATTCCCTTCTTTATTTTGGCGGGGAATTTCCTTACCCACGGTGGGGTGGCGCGGCGCATGATTAATTTCGCTGCGTCAATGGTTGGTCACTGGCATGGTGGTCTGGCTCTGGCTGGCGTCATGGCCTGCGCTTTGTTTGCGGCGGTTTCCGGTTCTTCGCCGGCGACCGTGGTGGCGATTGGCTCGATTATTCTGCCAGCGATGGTTAAGCAAGGTTATCCAAAAGGCTTTGGTGCTGGCGTGATTACCACCTCAGGAGCGCTCGGTATCCTGATTCCACCGTCTATCGTCATGGTGATGTATTCGGTTTCGACCAATACTTCGGTCGGGCAATTGTTTATGGCCGGTGTGGTGCCTGGTATTCTGCTGGCGACTTTCCTCGGTGCGACTACGTGGTTCCTGGCGCGCAAAAACAATTACCCACGCATGCCAAAAGCTAGCTGGGCGGAACGCTTTGTCGCATTCCGCAAAAGCGCCTGGGGTCTGTTGCTGATCGTGATTGTGATGGGCGGTATTTACAGCGGCATGTTTACACCGACCGAAGCAGCTGCGGTCTCCGCCGTGTACGCTTTCGTCGTCGCCGTGTTTGTCTATAAAGACATGCCGCTCAAACGCGTACCCAAGGTCTTGCTGGATTCTGCGGCCATGTCGGCGATGCTGTTGTACATCATTACCAATGCCGTGTTGTTCTCGTTCCTGATGACCAGTGAAAATATTCCACAAGCAATGGCTGGCTGGATTATGGACAAAGGTTTTGGCACGATCAGCTTCCTGCTGGTGGTCAATATCCTGTTGCTGGTAGCGGGGAATGTCATGGAGCCGTCTTCGATTGTGCTGATCATGGCGCCAATTTTGTTCCCTGTTGCGATGACGCTGGGGATCAATCCTGTCCATTTCGGCATCATCATGGTGGTCAATATGGAAGTCGGTATGTGTCATCCTCCGGTCGGCTTGAACCTGTATGTGGCATCGGGGATCACCAAAATGGGGATTACCGAGCTGACCGTGGCGGTTGCACCGTGGTTGCT
>JAGWUK010000151.1 GCA_028868455.1 Burkholderiales bacterium
ATGCAGCAACAAACGTGCCGTGACCTGGCTGTAGGCCGGCTCCTTTTCCATCAAGGCACGCGCCGCCAGAATCGCCGATTTGTATAATTCTTCGACAGGCACGCCGTCGTAAAGGTTTTTCAGGGTTTCTGACAAGATCGCTTCCGGATCAGCCAGTTTATCCAGACCTACGCAGGCTGCGCTGATCATCGCACGTACTTCAGCGACATCCAAAGGACGCGCCTGACCATCCACCAATACATGCAATTGCGGCGCCGCCTGTTCGATTTTTCCCGGAGCATCGTTCGAGCGACGGCGTTCTTCCATGCGTTTAGCGCGATACAGCACGTAGGAGCGGGCGACGTCATGTTCACCTGAACGCATCAATGCCAGTTCAACCTGATCCTGTACATCTTCAATATGAAATGTGCCACCAGCCGGTTGGCGGCGCTGCAAAGCAGCAACGACACTGGAAGTCAGTTGTTCAACCAGCTCACGTACGCGCGCCGACTCAGCGCCATGCCCGCCATTCACGGCAAGAAATGCCTTGGTCATTGCGATGGCAATTTTAGAAGGCTCAAATCCGACCACAGAACCGTTACGGCGAATAATGCGGTACTCGCTTAATCCGCTGTTGCCAAAAGTTGCGGTGCTGCTGGTATTGCCAGTAACTGATCCCAGATCAGGGTTGGTTTGCTTGGATATTTCAATTGAAGAGTGCATTAATCCTCCGGGGTCAGTGAATTGTTGAAAATATCACCCGCGCCAACAATGGCAAAGCAAGGTGATAGTAGGATTTAAAACGGGTAATGCGCATTACAGCAAGCTGATTACAATGGCAATTTACTTCTCTTAGGGCTTCCGTAAAACCGCTTCAGCGACGTTAACTCTCCTCGCGTACGATTTTTGTACTGCCTTCGTTGCCCTGCTTTACTGAAGCAATTTTGTGAAAGTCTTATCTTTTTATCTGGTATTTTCAGAACAGTTTTGACACAGACTGAAAATTGATATAAAGCAGAACCAACAGAAAATAACTACTACATATAGTGTGCAAAATTTGAATTGCCCTAATTCTAGTGCCTCAACCCCGTCGATGCAACCGCTTTTTCCTGTCAAAAATAGAATAATTTTTACGAAAAATTTCCCAGATTCAGGTTGACATTCCAGATGCGCAAAAACGCTGCCGGAATCAACGAAAGTAAGCACTAACAAGAGGAAAAGCAATAAGGCAACAGAAGCAAAGAATGGTTTTCTGCCTGCGCTCTCAATTGGGTAAATCAGGAATGTCGGGGAAATTCGAATGACAGGTCGACGTTAACGTCTGTGACAAGGACCGAGAAAGCGGAATGACTACCGCATGGTCTGCTTGCCGAAAATAACTTCATATTGGCAAAAATTGTTGCGTGCAACAATATCGTATTCATTCATACGCTGGCGGCTGCTCGTCGTGCACGCAAACAATGGATACGGTTGAGCGGCAACTTCGCGAAGGTCACCTCTCAATCACGCAATTAATCGCCATCCTGAATTTTTAATTTTTGTATCTGATAACGTAATTGCCGGAAACTGACACCGAGCAATTCTGCGGCCTGAGTGCGGTTGTTGCGAGTCTTATCGAGAGCGCGGCGAATGAGTTCTTTTTCTACGTTTTCCAGATAATCAGGCAAAGAGCATGGCAATTCCGGCAGCGAGAACACATCGTTCACTGGCAATGCTTGCGTCGCTTCTTGTACTGGCGTCTCAGACACCAAAACCGGTGTTGCAACTTGTCCATTGCGGACACCACGCAATGCGAGATCGCAAACCTCTATACAGCCTGCATTCGCAAAGGCAATGGCGCGCTCCAGAATATTTTCCAATTCACGTACATTGCCGGGGAAATCGTATGCCATCAGCGCATGTAAAGCCTCATCCGATATGCGCACCTGATCGCCGGTCAGCTTACGCAGAATCCCGCTCGATAAATCGGCAATATCTTGCAGACGTTTGCGCAAGGGCGGCAAATGCAACTCAATTACATTGAGGCGGTAATACAAATCCTGGCGGAACCGGCCTTGCTCCACGCAAGCAGCCAGATTCTGATGCGTGGCGCTGATAATCCGTACGTCGACGGGTTCTTCAATGGTCGCACCCACCTTACGTATTCTGCGCTCCTGGATTGCGCGCAATAACTTGACCTGCATCGCCAGCGGCAAATCGGCGACCTCATCGAGCATCAGCGTACCGCCGTTGGCTGCCTGAAAAAACCCTTCGCGATCATCCGCGGCTCCGGTAAACGCGCCTTTACGGTAACCAAAAAATTCCGCTTCCATCAGATTCTCAGGAATGGCGCCACAATTCACCGCAATAAATGGCTTATCTGCGCGCGCACTGCTGCTATGAATTTCGCGCGCCGCCAGTTCTTTGCCGCTGCCAGATTCGCCGGTAATGATGACCGGCGCCATACTGCGCGCAAGCCGGGCGATTTGAGCACGGACTTCCTGCATGCCCGCCGACTGGCCGATCAAAAACGATGCGGCAGGATGAAGCTTGACTGCCGTCGTCGTATGTTCCGCAGCGACCTGACTTTCCTGCAAGGCGGAGCGAACCAGTTTACGCAATTGATCCAATGCCACCGGCTTGGAAACATAATCGAAAGCGCCTGCTTTTAACGCGACAACGGCATTGTCGGCGCTGCCAAATGCCGTAATTACGGCAATTGGCGTATTTTTATATGAAGCACCGACTTCCTGCACTAGCTCCATGCCGGAGCCGTCGGGCAAGCGCATGTCAGTCAGAACCAGCGAGTAACTGTGTTTTGCCAGCAAAGTTCGGGCGACAGCCAGCGTTTCGGCGCTGTCGACATCCAGTCCCATTTTGATCAATGTGATTTCCAGCAACTCACGCAAATGCGCTTCGTCGTCCACCACCAGAATACGGGGACATGTGGCAGTTTCGTTGGTGCTCATAAAGTATATCCAGAAAAATTGATCACGAAACGTCCAGTCGGCTCCGTGGTTTCGGCTCCATGTTCTTCGGTGCGGTACTCGTAGTCAAGTAAAGAGCGGTTATTCAGACATAGTTCGCGTGCCATATACAGACCCAGGCCTGTTCCCATGCGCGAAGTCGTGTAAAACGGCTCAAACAAATGCGCTCTGACATCATAGGCGATCCCTGGCCCGTCATCCTGAATGTGCAACTCCTGCCTGCCATTGATACCAATGGTGGCAAAAATGCGTATGCTGCCCGGCTTGCCGCTGGCATAGCGGATCGCGTTGGATAAAAGATTAATGACCACTTCGCGTAAATGCGCCGGATCGAAACTGACGTTGAAATCCACGATGTCACTGACCCGTATCAAGTCAGCGGCAATTTCCTTCGTTTGCAGAAAATCGACGACAAACTCCTTGATTGCCGATATCAGGGAATACGGTTCGATATCGGTTCTGGCTTTGCGCGACAATTTTAAAATGTCTTCAATTAACTGATTGAGACGACGGACATTGTCATCAACGATCTTGAGCAAACGCACCGACTGCGATTTATTGTCGGATAAATGATCAATATCCTCGTTCAGCAACGAAGCCGCATAGGAAATTGACGACAGAGGATTGCGCACTTCATGCGCAATACTGGCCGTCAGGCGTCCCATCGACGCCAGTTTCAGTTGTTGCGCCTGATTCTCTATGTCGGACACATCTTGCAAGAAAATAATCGTATAACTTGCTGCCGGCACACCGATCCTTGCAAACCGGTTTTCCTTGACCAGCACCAGCCGTAATTTCAGGTGCGTGACAAAGTGTGGTCTTTCAACGCGTCCGCCAGAATCACTGGACTCAAATCCATGCCTGGCCTGATTCACGGTCTCATCAAGGTGCGAACGTATAGATACGAAAGAAATATCCTCATCAGAATTTTTGTTCTGCGTCGCCATTTTGTCGCGCATGGCCGTAATCGTTTCTACCATCGGGCGCAAAGCAATGACATCAGACAAAACAACACCGCGCATTTCCTTGGTCAGATTACGACCCAGCATACGTTCTGCAGCCGGATTAATTTCAAACATGCGGCCTTGCTCATCAAGCACCAGAATCCCATCGCCCATATCGGTAATCACAAGGCGATTAATGGCTTGCTGCATTGCCAGTTCATTACCGCGCTGTGCAGCCAGTTGCTCCTGACGTATCAGATTATTGGCCAGGCGATTGACGACGTAGACAACGGCAAAATAGGCAGCGCCGAATAATCCCGATTGCGAAATCATTGTCACGTCGCTGTTGTCGAGAATCCGGTAAACACTTTCGCCCAACAAAAACAAGGCAACGATAGAAGTGAAGAAAAATGCCCACAATAAAGGCGACAGTATCGCTACCCCGGCGAGGGGAAACAAAAACAGGATGCCCATCCCGCTACGGCTGCCGCCTGCTGTCATGTACAGCGTCGCAATCATCAGAATATCGATCGATATCTGCGACGTCAGCTGCCACAAGAATTTTTGCTGCAACAGCATATTCAGCGCGACAAAACCTACGCTGACGATCAAATACACGAAACAGACATCGCGCATCCACAAATGATCAGCCAGCCAGGTTTCTTTCGTATTGGTCAGGTTCAGCAAGATCAGCAAACTCGCCGCCACAACCACGCGCGAGATGTTCAGCGTTTGCAACGAACGCCAGAAGGACGGGGTCGGATCTATTGATAAAGAAAATGGAGCCGACATAAATTGAAATGATTGAGAATGGACTTAATGCAAATCAGCATGTGCCGTCGAACAATAAGTCTGATCACCACGATAGATCGCCTCAGACGCCGGAAGATAAATTTGGCAATGTGCGCAACACACCATCGTTTCTACAGCACCGCCTTTGGACGAAGTGGGTGCAGGTGGCGCAGTATACGTTGGCCCCGTTCGTTCAAGAGGTTGACTCTTCTTTTTGATTGCCAGAACAATCAATACCAATAATCCCAGCCAAAATAACACTCTCACATCAGACTCCTGTGCAATAAGACTTCCAGCACAAAACGGCTACCGACATAGGCAAGCAATAACAGCAAAAATCCGGTCAGCGTAAAACTCAGCACCGTCTTCCCGCGCCAACCGCGCCAGTGGCGTCCGATCAGCAATACGGCAAATAATAACCAGGATAACAAGGACAAGATTGTCTTGTGATCCCACTTAAAAGCGACCCCCAGTACCTGTTCCGAAAAAATGACGCCCGACAGTACCGTCAGTGTCAACAGGACAAACCCGAACGAGATCAGGCGGAACAGCACTTTTTCCATCGTCATCAATGCTGGCAGACGTTCAATTGCGGCACTCAGCCAGTGTCGCTGCGCATTGCTGCGCAGTTTGTGCAATTGCGCATCCTGCAAGGTCATGACGACAGCATGAAAAGCGGCAATGGTTAACGTACTATAGGCCAGCAAAGCGACGCCGACGTGCCACGGGAACATCACCGTATGGCCCGCCAGAGAAATCAGATTGCCCGGAAAAAACACAGGCAATAACGTCATCACAGCAGCATGCGGCAACAACAGCAATTTCAAGCCGTCCAGCGAATAATTGCGATTTTCCAGCAAGTACACCATGACCGACACCCATAGCGCTGCCGATAGCATGACAGCAAAACCGACGCGCAGCGAATCGTCTGCAAATATCAGCGACCATAGCGAAAAGCCATGTGCCAGCCACGCCAGGCCGGTCAAACCGGCACCCAGAGTATGTCGCTGCAAGGGAATCAAGGTGGCGAAGACATAAAGTGCAGCCGCCAAAAAGGGTAAATAGGTATGCATCGGCTAAGTTTACACCATGTGGCTACAGAATTTGATATTGCACCTTCAGGCAAGGCGAATCCCTGAACAGCTTTTGCGCCACATCAGAAGTAAGCGGTAATTAAGGAATTTTCCATACAGTTGACGACAATGAGGAACTTTCCTGCGTATTCAAAAACTAATCTGCGTCGCGTCCAGTCTGTCCTCAGGCGCGGCAAGGGAAAACGCGGAAGACGCTGATCAGCACAAACAGGCCAAACACATTGCCAGGTCCGCTTACTGTATCGGCGCACTTCTTACCACAGACGACTCATCGACAATGACAAAATGAAAAAAACCCTTCTCACCCTGTCCATTCTGGGAATAGGCCAGCTCTCCTATGCCAACGAAGGCATGTGGATGCCGCAGCAATTGCCACAAATCGCCAAAGAACTCAAAGCCGCCGGTCTGGAACTGGATCCAGCCAGGCTGACCAAGCTGACAGAATTCCCTATGGGCGCCATCGTCAGCCTCGGTGGTTGTTCGGCCTCGTTTGTTTCACCTAAGGGGCTGGTCGTCACCAATCACCATTGCGTCTATCGCAGCGTTGCGCATGATTCAACACCGGAACATAACTACCTGGCCAACGGCTTTCTCGCCAGAACCATGACGGACGAATTGCCCGCTGCGCCCGGCACCCGCATCTACGTGACCAAGGCGGTTACGAATGTCACGGATAAAATCATCGACAAAACCACTGCCGCATTGCATGGAAAACAACGCGTCGATGCGATAGAAAAAAACAGCAAGGCGCTGGTTGCTGCATGTGAGAAAGATGACGGTCATCGCTGCAACGTTTATCCGTATTACGGCGGGCTGGAATTCTACATGATCAAGCAAATGGAAATCCGCGATGTGCGTCTGGTTCATGCGCCGCCAGAAGGCGTCGGTAAATTTGGCGGCGACACCGATAACTGGATGTGGCCGCGTCATACCGGCGACTATGGCTACTATCGCGCTTACGTCAGCAAGGATGGCAAACCCGCCGACTTTAGCAAAGACAATGTGCCATATAGTCCCAAGCTGTATCTGAAACTCGCAAAAGAAGGCCTGAAAGAAGGCGATTTCGTCATGGCACTCGGCTACCCTGGTCGCACCAATCGTCATCGTCTGCCGTCAGAAGTAGCACAAACCTTTGACTGGAGTTATCCAGAACTGGTCAAAATGTATGGGGAAGAATTGGCGATCATTGGCAAGGAAAGCAAAGACAATGAAGATGTGCGCCTGAAATACGCCAGC
>JAGWUK010000152.1 GCA_028868455.1 Burkholderiales bacterium
GTCATCAGTTTGCTCAGCGAAGCAATGGGGACGCGGGCATCCGCGTCTTTTTGCAGCAATATCCTGCCACTGTCCTCGTCGACCACCAAAACGTGTTGCGAATGGGTTTTTATCAATGCCGTTACATGCGGCTTGGTCAATACGGCCGGTTGCAGAGAGGCATGCCGACCGGCTGTGGCCATTTGTGCCGACAGGTGAGCCGCCTGTTCGCTGCTTTGCCTTTGGTAGGCAGCAACGGCGATGGCCGCGATGATGGCGCCCAATACCGGCGCCGCCATCCGCCAGCGCCACGGTTGCTGATCGGGACGGATTAAGCGTTTGATACGCGCCAGCAAATGTCCGCCGTCTGCTGCCTGCGCCAGCATCGCTGTGCTTAATTGCAGACGATCCAGTTTTTGTAAGGCCAATGCCAGATCGCGTGCTTGTGTCAGTGCCGAGCTGGCAATGTCATCGGCAATTTGCTCGCGCTCGATATCCATGCGACGAGCAATCCACCATACGGCCGGATGGTAAAACAGCAGCGACAACACCAGATTTTGCACAAGATTCACGAGGTAGTCCCAGCGCTTGATGTGCGCGAGTTCATGCGCCAGCAGCGCATCAATCAAATGCGGAGGTAAGCCGGTCAGCAATGCCGCAGGCATGACGATGACGGGCTGCCAGAATCCCGCCGTAACTGGACTGCGCAACTGCGTATCGGTCAGCAGACGCACCTGGCGCCGAATGCCCAGTCTGCTGCGCATGGCATCGGTACGTAGTTGCCATTGCAAGGTCAATTGTTTTTGTTCTGCATCGGCGACGCCTTGTCCCAATGCACGTACCCAAAGCAAGCCGAGCGCCATGCGGCAAAGCATGATGGAAACGCCGATGGTCCAGCAAGCGACCAGCGGCGCCAGATAGGTTTGTAAAATTGCGGCCAGCTGCGATTCATCGACAAACACCAGGTCCACCTGGGCCAGGCCGCTTTCTATCAATGCCAGTGCCGTTTGCAGACTCATGGTGGCCGGCGATTTCCATTGCTGCCAAATATCTATTGCTGGCCACAGCAGGCAAAGCACCATCCCCAAGCATGCCAGCAAATAACGGCTATGTGGGCGGGCATTGCGCAACAAGGCGTTGCCGAGTGCCACCAACGATGCGATCAGGCTGCCTTGCCAGATGAAATGCAGCAGTGGCCAGCCCAGCACTTCGACCATCTGCGGATGTTGAAACAAGCCGCTCATGATTTATCCTCGTTGAGGAAAGTTTCAATTTCTGCGCGCTCTTGTTTGCTGACATGACCGCGCAACGCTGCCATCACCAACGCCTTCCCCGAACCGGCAAAGACTTTTTGTATCAGGTCTTTGAGTAAATTGGTTTGCAGATCATCTTGCTGCTGTGCCGGTGCATAGACATGCGATCGCTGATCCTCGTCGCGCGTCAAAATACCCTTGGTATGCATGATCTGCAATTGCCTGAGCACAGTGGCATAAGCCAAATCAGGTCGCTCGGTCTGCGCTGCGGCATGCACTTGCTTGGCGGTGGACGGGCCGAGTTGCCAGAGCACTTTGAGTAAATTCAGCTCTGCTGCGGTCGGCTTGGGTAAGATGTTTTTTTGTGTCATATCATCACTCGATGTGGTGCTGCGGGCAAAATTACATAATGCAGTTTGCGTGCAGAATAAACATTCTAGAAAATTTTGTCTAGAACTTTTTTTCTACATTAGAAAAATGCTCAACTACGCTCGCTTCACGGTGCGCACAAAATAGATACGGCAAACCAGTACCTGAAGGGTTTACCTGGCGGATCAGTTTTGTATCTGCCTCTTTTTAATTTTTTATTTATTGTCGATGTCATGCCCGATTCTTCTTCGTTACCCCTGAATTCACTGCCTGCCTCCAGCGAAACCGGCGCGCTCGGTGTTTGCCACGTAAAGCGTTTGTGGGCGCGGCTCGTGCAATCACTGACGGGTGCTGGCGGCGGACATAATCCTGACTATCATCTGGACCGGCTGGTGACATCGGCTCTGGGTGTTGGAATCGAACAAGTCATCCGTTTTGCCGCGCAAGGAAAATTGGAATTCTCTGATTTTGAACAATGGCTGGTCACCACTGCCGGTCTCCCGCATCCGGTTGAGGTCGCGCGCATTAATGCGCTGATTAATCAGGTGGCAGCACCGGCTGAGGTCGTCCAGTTGCAACAAATGGTCAACGAAATGGACAACGTGTTGTCACCCGCCGATTTGCAACAATGGAACAACGATGGCTATGTGATCGTACGCAATGCGGTCAGCGCTGCACAAGCGGCGACCGCAGCGCAGCTGGTGTGGGAGACCGCCGGAGCCAATCCGGAATCGGAGCAAAGCTGGTATCAGCGTTCACGCAGCAATATCATGCTGCAAATGTTCCAGCATCCGGCGCTGGAAGACAATCGTCGCAGCCTGCGCATTCACAAAGCCTTTGCGCAACTCTGGGGCAGCGTCGATTTGTGGCGCAATACGGATCGCTGCGGCTTCAACGTGCCGGAACGCCCGGGGCATTTGTTCGGCGGCCCGGACTTGCACTGGGATGTCAGCCTGCACCAACCGATTCCGTTTGCCACGCAAGGTATTTTGTATCTGACCGATACGCCGCCAGAACAAGGCGCATTGACGCTTGTCCCTGGCTTTCATCATCGTCTGAAAAACTGGCTGGCATCACTGCCGCCCGATGCCGATCCGCGCCAGCAAGACTTGCATGCCCTGGGCTCACAAGCCATTGGCGGGCAGGCCGGCGATCTGGTGATCTGGCATCAGGCTCTGCCGCACGGCAGCCGCCCGAATCGCGGACAAAGACCGCGACTGGTTCAGTACATCAATATGTATCCGGCGCAAGTTGAGACGGCATCTGTTTGGCGCTAAGAAATACATACTCCCTATCAGTATGCGTCATCTCACAACAGAAGTGCTGACAAATAAAGCGCAATGGCGTAGCAAACTCATATACTCCCCAATAAACGCATACAACCCGGAAAATTCGGCAATCTGCCCAGCTCACTGAAACAAGGCACGCCAAGTGATAAAACCGGCGAAACAACACAGGATCGAGCCGATCAGATGCGTCAGGCTGTGCGCCAGTGCCCAGCCATAATCGCCGCGGTGCATCAGACTCATGGCTTCAGCCGAGAATGTCGAAAACGTCGTCATCCCGCCCAAAAATCCGGTGACCAGAAACAAGCGCCATTCCGGCGATAAATGCGGATAAGCGGAGAAAAAAGCAACGGCCAGCCCGATGATATAGCCACCGCCCAGATTCGCAACCAAGGTGCCAACCGGAAATAAGGGATGAATGCCATTCAGCCACAAGCCCAGCGCCCAGCGCAGACAAGCGCCCAACGCCGCGCCCAAACCCACGGCCAATGCGCCCAGCCAGCTCATGTTGCCCCGCCATTTGATGGCGTGGCATTGGCTGAAGTCAGCCCCCATTTTGCCAGCGCACGGTCATCGGTTTCGCGCGCATCGACCCAATGATCTCCTTGTGGCGTACTTTCTTTTTTCCAGAATGGCGCCTGGGTTTTCAGATAATCCATCATGAATTCGCACGCAGCAAAAGCTTCGCCGCGATGCTGTGTTGCGACGGCAACCAGCACAATCTGATCCAACGGCAGTAAAGCGCCGACACGATGAATGATCACCGCATCTTGCACGGCCCAACGCGTCTGCGCCTGCAATATAATGTTTTCCAGCGCTTTTTCCGTCATGCCGGGATAATGCTCCAGCGTCATCGCACTGACGTCCTGACCTTCATTCATGTCGCGCACCAGTCCGACAAAACTGACCACTGCACCGATGGCCGGATTCGACTGGCGCAACGCCGCGATTTCCGTATTCAGATCAAAATCCGCTTGTTGTACGCACACCTTCATGACTCAGCCTCCGGTCACCGGCGGAAAAAATGCAACCTCTGAACCTTCAGCAATGACTGTCCCGGCATCACACATTTGCTGGTTGTATGCCGTGCGCAAGGCGCGGCCTTCCGCCAACACTTCTGCCCAGACGTCGCCACGCCCAATCAGCCACTGACGAACATCGCCGACAGTTTTCACCTCGTCGGGCAAGTCGACGATTTGTTCCGCCATGCCCAGTTTTTCACGCACACTGGCGAAGAAACGCAATTGAATTTTCATCATGCCATCAGATCACTAAAAGGAAGGAAACTTACCATATCGCCCGATAAGATACGCTGACCTGGAGCAAGATTAATCAACCCGTCGCCCCAAACCGTTGACGTCAGGACGCCGGAACTCTGATTCGGAAACAATGCCAGTCCGCCTTGCGGATTAAAGCGTGCACGCAAAAATTCATTGCGACGATCCGGTTTAGTCCAGTCGAAATCGGCACGCGCCAAATACGTTTTCGGCGCCACGTTCTGCACGCCTTGCATGCGCAAAATAAACGGGCGAACGAACAGTAAAAACGTGACGAAACTTGACACCGGATTGCCCGGCAGCCCCATAAAAAACGCCTGCCCTACTTCGCCAAATGCCAGCGGCTTACCGGGTTTCACCGCGATCTGCCACATATTCAATCGCCCTTCAGCCTCAACGGCAGGCTTGATATGATCTTCTTCTCCCACAGAGACACCGCCGGAAGTAATAATCAAATCGTGCTCTTGCGCCGCCTTACGCAAAGTCGCGCGCGTGGCCTCCAGCGTATCGGGAACGATGCCGTAATCGGTGATAGCGCAACCCATGTTTTGCAACAAGCCGGTCAGCGTGAAGCGATTCGAATTGTAAATCGCGCCGGGTTTCAGCGCCTCACCCGGCATCGCCAGTTCGTCGCCAGTGAAAAATACCGCCACACGCAGTCGACGCAACACCGGCAAATGCGCCAGTCCGACCGATGCCGCCAATCCCAGTTCTTGCGCCCGCAAACGGGTCCCGGCATTCAGGATAGTCGCTCCGGCGGCAATATCTTCTCCCTGACGCCTGATCCAGTCGCCGGATACCGGAACATGATTCACGACGACATGATCCCCATCAGCCACACATTGCTCCTGCATGACGACGGCATCAGCACCAGTGGGTATCATGGCACCAGTGAAAATCCGCGCAGCCGTCCCCGCTTCCAGCGCCTGCGCTATGTGTCCGGCAGGAATGCGTTGCGAAATACGCAAACGCGCATGACCGCTTTGGCACTCCGCCGAGCGCACGGCATAGCCATCCATTTGCGTGTTATCCATCGGCGGCACATGCAGCAAAGAAGTCTGCGCTTCCGCCAGCACGCGGCCATTCGCTTCTATCGTCGGCAAAATTTCCGTGCCGGATATTGTGCGTACTGCTGAGAATAAAAAATCGAGCGCCTCGGCGACGCTCAATAAAGGTTTTTTTTCGGTCATGGCAAATGAAAAAGGATGGGCGAAAACACACGCACACCACTGGTCAGATTTATTTAGCCTGGATTATGGCTAAACAACAACCGGCAGCAATGCGAAACGATGCGTCTATTGTATACCGTAGCACGCCATACTCTGGCAAGCCGCCTCGTTCGCATCCGCCATGACGATAGCGTTTAAAATTTATGGTGCCAGTATCATTTGCCCGTTCTGATAGCTTACCCGGATCTGATCACCGAGGCGGAAATTCATGCCGCTATCAACCAGCAAAGTACGCTGTTCGCCGTTCTGCATGCGCAAAGTTAATTCGGTACGGTTTTTTGGCGAAGAACCACGCTCCAATTCATTCCCTACCAGACCACCTGCAATCGCGCCACCGACAGTCGCCAGATCGCGCCCAGTCCCCTTTCCAACCTGATGCCCAAGTACGCCGCCCACCAGTGCACCCACGACCGCGCCTGCGCCTGATGGATTGCCGCCCGTACCCGCCACTTCACGCATACCGACGATGACGGCATTTTCGACGTAAACATTCTGATTCTGGTTCGGGTAAGGCGTCTGATATTGCCCCTGATTTGGCTGCTGATACTGATTCGGATATTGCGTCGGATATTGCGTCGGATATTGCGTCGGATAAGGATTTTGATTAGGGTACGGCGCTTGATTTTGCGATGGATACGGATTTTGATAGTTCGAAGGATAGCGTTGCGCCGCACAACCGGTCACAAGCAAGACAGCAACGGCAGAAAGTAACACAGGAAGCTTGCGCATCATTGACTCCAAAAATAATAGGTATGCATTCAACGCTGAATTGCGCTCAATGTTGACAGACATTGTAGTCAAATTCCCAGAAATAACATTTTCTGACATGTCACACTGACTCCAGGCAAACTGAAGCAAGCATTGAAGACTGTCTTTAGATTACGCTAAAAATCCCGTCAATCAAAGCCTCTTACGATCTTCTTACGCTCGTCATTTACGATGCCGCACGCAGCAAAGGTGCTTGTACTGCCGCTATCTGCCGCATTTTCCCCAACTCACAACGGAAATGCAGAGGAGTTTCTGCTCTACATGACTGGTGCGGCGTCACCATTAACGCCGGAAGCATCAGCTTGAACCACAAAATTTAACCGACTTTACATTGCCATGAAAACAACCGATGACTTTCGTATGCAGCATCTGCAATCTGACGTCCCAGCTTTGTTCACAGCGGCGCCAGAATCGTCGACCCTCCCGGCGACTTTCACCGCATTCAACGAAAGCAGGCATCACGCACCGGCAGCACCAGTATTACTTCATGAGACATCAGGACAGGTAGCGTCCTCCATCGTATTCGTCGACAGCCGCCTGCCTGATTATCAGCAAATTGTCGACGCAGTAAAGCCCGGCAGCACAGTCGTCGTTCTGGATAAAAATCAGGATGGGATCAAACAGATCGCCGATGTACTGCAGCATGTCCAGAATCTGGATTCCATTTCCATCGTCTCGCACGGCGCACAAGGCGTATTGCTGGTTGGCGATGGCGTACTGCACAGTGGCGATTTAGGTGTCTATCAGCACGAGCTCAAAACCATCGGTGCTGCACTGAAAACCAGCGGCGATATTCTCTTGTACGGTTGCGATGTCGGTGCTGGCAGTGT
>JAGWUK010000153.1 GCA_028868455.1 Burkholderiales bacterium
CATCCAGTTCAGATCGGCACCAGCGCAAAATGCCGGTCCGTTCGCGGCCAGCACAATAGCACGGATGGCAGGATCAGTATCCAGATCACGAAACACCTGCGTCAGTTCAGCAATCGTGGTTTCATTAAATGCATTGCGCACATCGGGACGATTCAGCGTCACGGTGGCGACCAGTCCGTTGCGATCGACTATCAGGGTTTCAAACATGGCTATCCTTTTACTTGAGACGGATACAAAACAGTCCAGCAATGTGATGACTTCGCATCATGATGGCTTGCTGGCGCATTATTTTTTAAGTCCGGTTACGATCAAATTCAAATCAAGACTGCGCGGCATCGCGCCTCTTGCCGCAGCGTTGACACCGCCAGCCAGCACTGGCGCAGACCGGCAATGTTCGACAATTTCTTACATCCGGAACACACCAAACTTCGCATCCGGTATCGGGGCATTCAATGCTGCCGACAGGCCGAGGCCAAGCACCATGCGGGTATCCGCCGGATCAATCACGCCATCGTCCCACAGGCGCGCCGACGCGTAGTAAGGATGCCCCTGATGCTCGTATTGTTCTTTAATCGGCTGTTTGAACGCAGCTTCTTCCTCTGCGCTCCAGTTGCCGCCTTTTGCCTCGATGCCGTCGCGTTTGACGGTCGCCAAAACACTGGCCGCCTGCTCACCGCCCATCACCGAGATGCGCGCATTTGGCCACATCCACATGAATCGCGGTGAATAGGCGCGACCGCACATGCCGTAGTTGCCTGCACCAAAGCTGCCGCCGATGATGACGGTGAATTTCGGCACGTTTGCCGTCGCCACTGCCGTCACCATTTTCGCGCCGTTACGTGCAATGCCTTCGTTCTCGTATTTGCGGCCAACCATGAAGCCAGTGATGTTCTGCAAAAATACCAGCGGGATTTTGCGCTGACAGCACAGCTCAATGAAATGTGCGCCTTTCAGGGCAGACTCGGAAAACAGGATGCCGTTATTGGCGATGATACCGACCGGCATGCCGTAAATATGTGCAAAACCACACACCAGCGTGGTGCCGTAACGCGCTTTAAATTCATCGAAATGACTGCCATCGACGATGCGCGCAATCACTTCACGCACGTCGAAAGGCTTGCGCGTATCGACCGGTATCACGCCATACAATTCGCTGGCGGCGAACTTCGGTTCTTCCACTTCTTTCAGCACCACTGTTTGCGGTTTTTGGCGATTCAAATGCGAGACGATCGTGCGTGCCAGCGACAGCGCATGCGTATCGTTTTGCGCCAGATGGTCGACCACGCCGGACAAGCGCGTATGCACATCGCCGCCCCCCAGATCTTCGGCGCTGACCACTTCGCCAGTTGCGGCCTTGACCAATGGCGGACCGCCCAGGAAAATCGTGCCCTGATTTTTAACAATGATGGATTCATCGCTCATCGCAGGCACATACGCACCGCCAGCGGTACAGGACCCCATCACCACAGCGATTTGCGGTATGTCCTTGGCTGACATATTGGCCTGGTTGTAAAAGATACGGCCAAAGTGATCGCGATCAGGGAAAACGTCGTCCTGATTCGGCAAATTCGCACCACCGGAATCGACCAGATAGATGCAGGGTAAATTATTTTGCTCGGCAATTTCCTGCGCGCGCAGATGTTTTTTTACCGTCATCGGGTAATAGGTGCCGCCCTTAACGGTCGCGTCATTACACACAATCACACATTCCTGCCCGGCCACGCGGCCGATGCCGGTAATCACGCCTGCCGACGGTGCCGCATCATTGCCGTTTTTTTCCTTGTACATATCGTAGGCGGCAAGTTGCGAAAATTCGAGGAAAGGCGTACCGGCATCAAGCAACATCTGCACGCGGTCGCGCGGCAGCAATTTCCCGCGAGCCAGATGCTTGGCGCGTGCCTCATCGCCGCCGCCCAGTGCGATTTTTTCTATTTTTGCTTTCAGATCATCGACCACCGCCTGCATCGCTGCGGCATTGGTTTTGAAATCGTCTGAGCGAGGGTTCAGTTTGGATTCTAGTGTTGTCATTGTGTATTCCGCTTTTGAATTTTTTATCCGTTTTGCCGCCTGCTGATTATTTCGCAGGATAACTGCCGTCGACATACAACCATTTACCGTCGTATTTGACGAAACGGCTTACTTCATGCAAACGATGCGCCTTGCCACCTATTTTGTAACGCGCTACAAATTCCACCGTCGCCTTGTCTCCATCGGCGTGATGGTTTTTCACTTCCAATCCCAGCCATTGCGTTGGCTCGTCGTGCGTAATGCGCTCTGCCGGACAAGTACGCTCATCCCAGCTGGCACGCAGATAGGCTTCGTCGTTCAGCGTATAGGCGCTGTAGCGCGAGCGCATCAGTGCTTCTGCAGTCGGCGCCACAGCGGCCCCGCTGAGATAAGGCGCACAACACAGATCGAAGGATTTTCCCGATCCGCAAGGGCAGGTTTTACCACTGTTTTTGTTGCTGCTTTTACCGCTGCTTTTACTGCTGTTACTTGTCATGCTGAATGCTTGCTTTCTTTACTTTCGACAGGTGCTCCGGCAGCCTTCCACGCGCCAAATCCACCGTCGATATGCGCTACGTTTTCCAGTCCCATGTCTTGTACTGTCTTGGTCGTCAGGGCACTACGCCATCCAGCGGCACAAAACAGAATAAATTCTTTTTTCTCGCCGAACACTGGCTTGAAATATGGAGAATCAGGATCGACCCAAAATTCAATCATGCCGCGCGGTGCGTGAAATGCGCCGGGCACTACGCCTTCGCGTTCCAGCTCACGGACATCGCGCACATCGACGAATTGCACACCAGGATCACCCAGCTTTGCTCTTGCTTCCGCAACGCTATAGGTTTTGATCTGGGCATTGGCCTCATCAACAAGTTGCCTGTAACCTTTTTTCATGTTCTTGCTCCGTTAGTATGCGTGATACGAAACGCTCAATAGTCAATGGCGCATGCGCTGCGCCTTGCGTCAGGATTTACACCCCGTTTTGCGACAGCCATTTTTCCAATTGCGGCAAGCGATCGTTTCCCCAAAACGCTTCTTCGTCAGCGATGATCCACGGCGCGCCAAAAATCCCTTTGGCGATCGCACGTTCACATTGCGCTTTCAAGGCTTCCTTGTAATGCGGGTCGTCGCATGCTGCTTCTGCAGCAGCGCCGTCCAGGCCCATGGCACTGATTTGTTGCGCCAGCCACGCAGGATCATTCAGCGCTACCGGGCCAGTGAAATAGGCACGCGTGACCTGCCGCACGAAATCGCCGGTACGCCCAGGTTCAATATCCTGCAACCATAGGCAAACCCGCGCCGTATTTTGTGTTGCGATAGGAAACGGTTCAGGCAAGACAAATGGCAATCCCGCAAAGTGGGCGGACCGGATGAAATCATGTTTGAAATAATCCGCCATCACAGGAGGACGCATGGTGAGCGGCGACGACCCGGTGCTCTTGAACACCGCGCCCAGCAGCATTGGTTTCCACGCCACAGTACGATCATATTTTGCTGCCAGCTGTTCGATTGATTGCGTCGCAATATAGGCATAAGGCGAAACAAAATCGAACCAGAATTCTATGCTCTTAGCCATACTGAACTCCTGATGATGAAGGAAAATTGTGCCATTCAGTTCTTGCAAAGCCGGCACATCGTCAAAGTGCCAGCGCGCGTCCTATCAGTATTTTTTGTATCTCGGAAGTCCCTTCGTAAATCTGGCAGACGCGTACATCACGATAGATACGTTCAACCGGGAAATCGCTGACATAGCCATAGCCACCGTGAATCTGTATCGCATCCGAGCAAACTTTTTCCGCCATTTCGGAAGCGAACAGTTTCGCCATTGCCGCCTCTTTCAGGCAAGGTTTGCCAGCGTCCTTCATACTCGCTGCATGCCAGATCAGCTGGCGTGCAGCTTCAATCTGGGTTGCCATGTCAGCCAGTTTGAACTGCACGGCCTGATGTTCGTAAATCGATTTGCCAAAGCTGTTGCGGTCTTTGGCATAGGTCAACGCAGCTTCAAACGCGGCGCGCGCCATACCTACTGATTGCGAAGCAATGCCGATGCGGCCGCCTTCCAGACCAGACAAGGCGATCTTGTAACCCATGCCTTCGTCACCGATCAGATTCTCTGCCGGGATGCGGCAATTTTCGAACAGGATTTGCGCGGTATCAGACGAATGCTGACCCATTTTTTGTTCCAGCCCGGCGACGATATAGCCCGGTGTTTTGGTCGGCACCCAGAACGCGCTGATGCCTTTTTTACCGGCGGATTTGTCAGTCACCGCCATCACAATCGCGACATCCGCGTGCTTGCCGCTGGTAATAAATTGTTTGACACCGTTGATCACATACTCATTGCCTTCGGCGCTTTTTTCCAGCCTTGCCGTGGTTTTGAGATCTGCTGCATCGCTGCCTGCATGCGGCTCAGTCAGGCAGAATGCTCCCAGCATCTCGCCTCGTGCCAGCGGTGTCAGCCATTGCTTTTTCTGTACGTCGTTCGCATACATCATGGCAATGCTACAAACCGGGCAGTTATTCACGGAAACGACCGTCGAGGTACCGCCATCGCCAGCGGCGATTTCTTCCAGCACCAATGCCAGCGACAGATAATCCATGCCGGCACCGCCGAACTCTTCCGGCACCGCGACACCGTAAGCGCCCATCTGTGCAAGTTCCTTTAATTCCTCTGCCGGAAAATGGTGCTCCTTATCCCAGCGCGCCGCATTCGGCACCAGTTTTTCCTGTGCAAACGCGCGTATCGCGTCGCGTATCATTTCGTGTTCTGCAGTCAGTAACATGCGAATCTCTTTTCTCTTTTTCTTTCGACTTACCAGCTCAGCTTTGCGCCGTCTTCTGCGTCTAAAAAGCTGCCGTTGTGTTCCGGGTTGAGACCGGCCAGTACATTGCGTATCCGGTTGACGCTGTCGGCAATGTCCAGATCGGCGCCAGCACCGCCCATTTCTGTTTTCACCCAACCAGGATGCAGCGCGACGCAAATCGCTTTGGAAGTGCTTAACGACACATCCTTCAATACCGAATTCAGTGCTGCCTTGCTGGCGCGATACAGCCAGCCGGCAGAATTGGGGCGCAAACTGATGGAGCCCATGCTGGAGGAAATCACGGCCAGCTTGCCCTGGGCATTTTCTACCAGCGGCAAGATGATGGGCAGTAAGCGCATCGCAGCCAGCACGTTGGTATGCATGACTTCGTCAAACTGGTCCTGCTGTGGCGAAGTCAAGCCCGTTGTGCGCGCACCGTATACACCGGCATTCAGGATTGCGACATCGATTTTCTCGTCGTCAAGGCGCCAGCCCAGTCCGGCACAATCATTGAGATTATTGACGTCCAAAGGCAAGGCTTCACACCCCTGCGCCTGCAACGCTGCCAGACTGTCGGCACTACGTGCCGTCGCCAGCACGCGCCACCCTTCTGCTTTGTACTGTAACGCCAGCTCGCGGCCGATACCGCGTGACGCCCCGATGATTAATGCTGTTGGCATCCTGTTTCCTTGTTGTCAGAATCATGGTGCGCGAAGCACACCGTGTGTATGCGGAATTGCGTAATCAAATCATCGTTCAAGTGCGCAAATTCATTCCATGTTGAGCGAAAAATAAATATTTCGTCAGGATTATTTTTAACGTTGAGTATGCGTAGCGAGCGGCGCAATATTGCGTTAAGTAGCGTCGTCGTACTGTCGTACTGATGTACGACGAGCATCGGCAACTCAAAAGTGCGCCGCGCAGTAGCTTAATCAGCGTTAAAAAAGCTCGATGGCCATGGCCGTGCCTTCACCGCCGCCGATACACAGCGAAGCCACACCGCGTTTTTTACCTTGTTTTTTCAAGGCGCCAATCAGGGTAATGACGATACGCGCGCCGGATGCGCCGATAGGATGACCGAGTGCACAGGCGCCGCCGTGAACGTTGATCTTGTCGTGCGCAATGCCGAGATCCTTCATCGCAGCCATCGGTACGGCAGCAAAGGCTTCGTTGATTTCGAACAGGTCAACGTCCGCTGTGGTCCAGCCCGTTTTCTTGTACAGTTTTTCGATCGCGCCGATCGGCGCTGTCGTGAACCAGCCTGGTTCTTGTGCATGCGATGCATGGGCGACGATTTTGGCGATCGGCGTCAAACCGAGTTCTTTGGCTTTCGATTCGCGCATCAGCACCAGCGCAGCCGCGCCGTCATTGATTGACGATGAAGAGGCAGCGGTAATCGTGCCGTCTTTTTTGAAGGCCGGTTTCAGCGCCGGAATTTTGTCGAGCTTGGCTTTCAACGGGCCTTCGTCTTTGTCGATAACGACATCGCCACCGCGACCGGAAACGGTAACCGGTGCGATTTCCCAAGCGAAAGAGCCATCGGCAGTCGCTGCTTGCGCACGCTTCACAGAAGCAATCGCGAATGCATCCTGATCTTCGCGGCTGAATTGATATTTAGCCGAGCAGTCTTCAGCAAAAGTACCCATCGAGCGACCTTTGTCATACGCGTCTTCGAGGCCGTCGAGCATCATGTGGTCATAAATCATGCCGTGGCCGATGCGGTAACCGCCGCGTGCTTTCGGAATCAGGTAAGGCGCATTGGTCATCGACTCCATGCCGCCAGTGACCATGATTTCATTGCTGCCTGCGCTGATGGAGTCAAATGCCATCATGGTGGCTTTCATGGCCGAGCCACACATTTTGGACAAGGTCACAGCGCCGGTAGACATAGGCAACCCCGCTGCCAGCAAAGCCTGCCGCGCTGGCGCCTGGCCCTGGCCAGCCATCAGGCAGTTACCGAACAAGACTTCTTCGACCAGCTCCGGCTTGACGCCTGCACGTTCAACTGCCGCTTTGATCGCGACAGCACCAAGCTGGCTGGCAGTCAGCGATGCGAAATCGCTCTGAAATGCCCCCATAGGCGTACGGGCGGCACCAACGATAACGATAGGATCATTCATGTTTATCTCCAAGTAGTCAGACATTCAAAGTGATGGATCAATACTGCTAA
>JAGWUK010000154.1 GCA_028868455.1 Burkholderiales bacterium
GGACGCGAACTGGCTCTGTCGTTTACCGATCAGGTCTTGCCCGCTGATTATGAAGAAGTCAGCCTCTTGTTTCAAAAACGCAATTCTTACCGCGCTTTTAAAGAGTGGTTATTAAGCAAAAATCAGTTACAAAACTGGTTTCAGTTCGAAGCGCTGGCGATCAAAGATGCCTTACATGCCTGGTGCGCAGAAAACAGCATCAAGCTGATACCGGAACGTCATTCCTCCAAATAAGCGCCAATAAACACAACGATTGACCGTTACAGGCAGTCTTTATGAACCGGATTTTCCTTCAACATTTAACAATTCGACCGATTTTGTTAAATTTAGCAAAAAGGAATTCATTCTTGACAAAGTTTAACAGCCGACCATGGTGCTCCTGAAATAGTATGCAAGCGCAGGTGACCTGTTCACCTTATCGGGACTGTCGCCCCTTCGTTACCGCAACAGCGTGGCAACAAAGGCAGCACATCGGCATGACGAATCACATTCACATCATGGTGATAGTTTTAGCGGCAGTTCTATTCCTTCTAATTTTTGGAGAAAGCGCATGAAACAATACGGAGCGGAATTTATTGGAACGTTTTGGCTGGTCCTGGGTGGCTGCGGAAGTGCCGTGCTGGCCGCAGCATTTCCCGGTGTCGGCATCGGCTTGCATGGCGTTGCGGTGGCGTTTGGCCTGACGGTGCTGACGATGGCTTTTGCGATCGGGCATATTTCCGGTTGCCATCTGAATCCGGCAGTGTCGATAGGATTGTGGGCCGGCGGGCGTTTTCCTGCTAACAAAGTCTTGCCCTACATCGTGGCACAAGTGCTTGGCGGCATCGTTGCCGGCGGTGTCCTGTTTTTGATCGCCAGCGGCAAAGCCGGGTTTGACGTGAATGCCGGGTTTGCTTCAAATGGCTATGGCGAACATTCACCTGGCGGCTATTCGCTGATGTCGGCGTTGATTACTGAAGTCGTCATGACCATGATGTTCTTGCTGGTTATCATGGGCGCGACCGACAAACGCGCACCAGCCGGATTCGCCCCGATTGCGATCGGCCTGTGCTTAACGCTGATCCATCTGATCAGTATCCCGGTCACGAATACGTCGGTCAATCCGGCGCGCAGTACCGCCGTTGCCGTCTTTGTCGGCGGCTGGGCCGTGCAACAATTGTGGTTATTCTGGGTTGCGCCGGTGATTGGCGCAGTTCTGGGCGCAGTGACATATCGCGCGATTGCTTCGGAGTAAATTTCGTGACTTTTGCCGCTACCGTGCGGCAAGCAGACGGCACTGGACAAGTATTCCGGTGCCGTTTTTTTTATCTGCGCGGCCATCAATTGCGCCGATTCCCAAAAAATAGTTATACTCCTGCCTAGTATATAGAAAGTTCCCACGTAAACAGGTCGCTATAAGCCTGTTTTTTACCTATACTCCCCTGCATTGATTTATCCACAGAGTGACACATGATTGAAGCCATCAGGCCGAGCAAATAGTACGGCTGTCATCTGCCTGTTTTACAATATCCGCTCAAATTTCTCGCGGGGTCGTCATGGTGTTAGATAACTTATCGTATGGATCCGATCACTCCGGGCTGATCTGTGGCTACGTATTTGAACAAGGTGCGCCGGGGCAAAGTCTGAACACGAAAGAAGCCCTGGCCTGGCTGAGTAACCGCGAAAATGCACGCAAGGACGCCTTCGTCTGGCTGCATTTCAACCTGTCGAATGTCGCTGCCGAAAAATGGTTGCATGAACATGCCGACCTGCCCGAAGAGTTTTTTGAAACCCTGCACGAAGGTTCGCGTTCCACGCGGATTGAACATGCCGATCTCAATCTGATTGCCGTGGTCAATGATGTTCTGCACGATTTCGCTTTTGAAGCCTCTGATATCGCCACGCTGTGGCTTAGTGTTACCAGCAACGTCATGATCAGTGCGCGGCGCAAACCTTTGCAATCGGTAGACCGCTTGCGCAATGCGGTAAATCACGGCGAATTATTTCAGTCGCCGACCGAATTGCTGACGCATTTGCTACGCGATCAGGCCGATGTCTTAATCGGCATTGTGCGCAATGTCATCAAAAAAATCGACGATATCGAAGACCATTTGCTGGCCGATCGCCTCAATCACAAACGGGCCAATCTCGGTGAACTGCGCCGCGTACTGGTTCGTCTGCAACGTCTGCTGGCGCCGGAACCCGCGGCCTTGTTTCGTTTGCTGCAAAGACCCCCGGTCTGGGTGGCCGAACGTGATGTGCAGGAATTGCGCCAGTCGACCGAAGAATTTGCGGTGGTACTCAGCGACATGGCGTCATTACAGGAACGCATCAAATTATTGCAGGAAGAAATTGCCGCCAGCGTCAATGAACAAAATAACCGCTCGCTGTATGTGCTGACCATCGTCACCGTTCTGGCTTTGCCGATCAACATCATCGCCGGTTTGCTGGGCATGAATGTCGGCGGTATTCCGCTGGCGCAACATGAGTACGGTTTTTGGATCATCGTTGCCATCGTCGCGACATTTACCGTCATTGCTGGCCGGCTGGCATTTCGGAAAAACGACGGCGACTAAGGGTGATAAAAAAACGACCTGCCAGCCTTATGGCGCCAGAACGTCCGTTTGGTAAAGCCTGCAAAGTCCCGCCTTACTGGAATATTTTTGCGAAAACCATAAAAGTGTTTGCAACAAAAGACGGCGAATACATGAACCAAACATGCACTTTGCCCTCCAAATGCCGCGAGTGAAATGCAGGTATCAGACAAAGAAGTTTTGACCGCATCGAACAGCAGCATGCGCAATACCGACAAAATCAACAGAGACGGATACACAGTAATGAGCAAGTTATCGTTTAACCAGGGCACACCGCAATTTATTCCCCTATCGACTTTTCAGTCTTTACCGGAAAGCGAAATGATAGAACGCGCGCAGGCGTTTTATCAGGAAATGAAACGACGCAAAACGATACGCGAATTTTCCGACCGTGCCGTTCCGCGCGCTGTGATCGAAGCCTGCTTGCTGACTGCCGGCACGGCGCCATCCGGCGCCAATCACCAGCCCTGGCATTTTGCCGTGGTGTCCGATACGGTGCTTAAACACAAAATTCGTGTCGAAGCTGAAATCGAAGAACGCGAATTTTATGAACGCCGTGCACCGCAAGAATGGAAAGATGCGCTGGCGCCTTTAGGCACGGATTCCGACAAACCGTTTCTAGAAACAGCGCCCTATCTGATTGCCATCTTTGGCCAAAAATCCACCTTGATGGATGACGGCAGCGCCGTCAAAAACTACTATGTGCCAGAATCGGTCTCCATCGCTACCGGATTTCTGATTTCTGCCTTACATCACGCCGGTCTGGCCACTTTGACTCATACGCCTAGCCCTATGGGATTTCTGAATCAGTTGCTGGCACGCCCGGACAACGAAAAGCCGTATATTCTGCTGGTTGTCGGCTATCCGGCAGAACACTGCATGGTGCCGAATATTCAAAAAAAACCACTGGACCAGATCGCCAGCTTTTTCTGATTCGCCTGCGGCTATGCAGGTATTTTTTCGTTTTTTATAGGCAACCGGAGATGCGCCATGCTGCAAAAACTCGGCTTTTTCATCGGAATCAGTGTGCTGTTATCGGCATGTGCGCAACCTGCGCTTAAAAAAAACGACAAGGATGTTGTCAATCTGCATCAGCAAGTGATTGAAACTGAACGCGCCTTTGCAAAAACAATGCAAAATCGGGACTATCAGGGATTTACTGCATTTATATCGGACGAAGCCGTATTTTTTTCCGATACCAAGGTTTTGCATGGTAAAGCTGAAGTCACGACAGCATGGAAACGTCTTTACGAAAAAAAATCAGCGCCGTTTTCCTGGGCACCAGATAAAGTCGAAGTTCTCCCGTCCGGCAAGCTGGCACTGAGCAGTGGGCCAGTCTGGAATGCCGAAGGAAAACTGATCGCCACGTTTACGTCAATCTGGAGAATGGATAGTCCAGGCGTCTGGCATATTATTTTTGATAAAGGGAATGATGTCTGCGCCGGCGCAGCACCATAGAATTATTTCCAAGTGGAAATTAATTGTCAATACGTGTAGAATTTATAGCTATTTTTACAAAAAGCTGTTGTACCATCCTGGCTGACAGTTTTTCTACTAGGACTGACGCAAAATTGCCCCAGCGGGGTTATAGCTCCCTGTTGTACGATGGGTGCGAGGTGTACTGCCTACGTCGCGATGGTGTCGTCGGGAATGCAGACAACAAGTTGTCTGCCGACGTAACGGACTTCCGCTGCAAGGGAAGTTTCCTCAGCGCCAAAGGATGTTTCGCGCTGCGGGAACAATTTTGCGTCAGTCCTATCTGCCAGTGATATGCTAAAAAAAATAATTGAGATTTCCGGTTCGGGATGGTTTGTGCTCAGAAAGCGGCTACCATGACTGATATTCACACACAGTTTATCGACTTGTCGCAACTGCGTATCGGCATGTTCGTTTATCTGGACGTGGGATGGATGGACCACCCGTTTCCTGTCAGTAATTTCAAAATCAGCAGTCAATCCCAGATTGACACTATCCGTTCGCTGGGCATAGATCGTATCCGATACGCCCCAGAAAAAAGCACACCAGAACAACTACCTGAAAAAACCGTTGTCGCTGCCAGCACATCTGCGACCGCCACCGAAACAGAAACGCCACAGGCGACGCAAGCCAGGCATCGCAAAGCTTTGCTGGCCAGTCAACAAGCCAGTTTGCAGATTTGCGAACGACAATTCAGCCACGCCGCACAAACGTTTAAACAAGTGACCGAAGTCATCCACGCGCAACCGACGCTGGCCAAAGAACTCGCCGAGCAATTAATACAAGGGTTTCTTGGTCAGATCCTGGGTGAAGACGAAGCGGCCATTCGTCTGCTTTCAGAAAAAGCTGGCGAAAGAACTTCTCTGCATTCCATCAATGTGACCGTTATTTCATTGTTGCTTGGCAAGGCGCTGCATCTGAGCAAAACGGACATGCTTGACCTCGGTATCGGCGCCTTGTTGCATGACATAGGCAAAATTGAACTACCCGACCGCCTGCGCTGGCAAGACGACCACTTTACCTCGTCGGAACGACAGCTGTACCACGAGCATGTTTTACACGGTGTCAGCCTCGCGCGAAAAATGGGCCTGTCACCGAATGCCATGTTGTTGATTGCCCAGCACCACGAACATACGGATGCAAGTGGTTATCCCGGTCATATTCCTGGCGAAAAAATTGCACCTATCAGTCGCATCGTCGCCCTCGTCAATCAATACGACAATTTGTGCAACTCAGCGAATCCGGCTTTATCGGTAACTCCGCATGAGGCACTGTCGCAAATATTTACGCAATACAAAGCGCGCTTTCATCTACCGACGCTGACGGCCTTCATACGCATGATGGGTATTTACCCGCCCGGCTCCGTGGTGCAACTGACTGACGACCGGTACGCAATGGTGGTGTCAGTCAATTCTGCGCGTCCAATTAAACCCAAAGTCGTGATTCACAATCCGTCCATACCACGCGAAGAAGCGCTCGTGATTAATCTGGAACATGAACAACAGCTTGGCATCCGTCGCAGTCTGAAACCTTTGCAACTTCCCAAAGCCGCTTACGATTATCTGTCACCGCGAAAGCGTCTGTGCTACTTCTTCGAGCGCGGACTGGAAATGGACGCAGGTGCCGCCGACGGGGGGGTAATGTGAAACATCACCAATGGCAAGCCCTGATAGAAGGAATGCTGGAAGCCGTGATTCTGGTTGATCCTATCGAATTGCGCATCATGGCGGCCAATCGCTCTGCGCATACATTATTGATGGTGCCGGAAGAAAGTCTGAATGGAAAAGGCATTATCGAATTGGCGGCCGCACCTGAAGATGTTTTTTTCTGGGAAGACGTGGCAGCCGGTTTGTCAGAAAATATTTATTCGGAAACCATGTTGCAACGCGCCGATAACAGCATCGTTCAGGTCGAACGTCGCGTGACTCTGGTCAAGGTTGGCATGGACAGCTCGATTTATGTTGTCGCGATCAACGACAATACCAATCAGCGCCAGGTTGAAAATGAACTCGAAAAACTGATCGCCGAATTACGGGCGACACTGGAATCGACGGCCGACGGTATTCTGGTCACCGATCTGGACGGCGCGATTCGCAGCTACAACCATCTGTTCGCTGAATTGTGGGGCTTGCCCGGCGATTTGCTGACGCAAAGAGATGACGGCGCAATTTATGCATGGATGGACAAATGCATGGTCGACGCCGACCATTACACAGAACGTCTCGGCACGATTACACGTTCACCGCTGATGGAAGCAACCGATGTGCTGATACTGCGCTCGGGAAAAATTCTCGAACGCGTGACCTTGCCACAATATGCGCGTGGTCGTCCGATTGGCCGTGTTTATTCCTATCGCGACATCACACAAAGACTGGCTGATGAAGCACGCCTGCAACTGGCTGCCAAAGTATTCGAATCCAGTATCGATGCGATATTCATCACCGACAGCGAACAAAAAATCATCACGACGAATCCCAGTTTTGAGCGCCTTAGCAGTTATACCGAACAAGAAATGCTGGGCAAAACGCCGCGTGATTTTTTTGACGAAAAAAGTAATGCTGACCAGGTTAATCAATTGCTGGCAGAACTTGAGAGCCAGGGATTCTGGGAAGGCGAATTATGGAATCGCCGCAAAAATGGCCATGCATACCTGTGCATGATTTCCTTAGTTCGTGTGCAGGATGAACAAGGCAAAACCTTGCATTACATTGGTTTTTTTAAAGACAGGACAGAAACCCACGCGGCCAAGCAAAAGATAGAAGAACTGGCATTTTCCGATGTGCTGACGGGTTTGCCCAATCGCTTATTGCTGGCGGAAAGAATCAAACAATCGATCACAGTTTCCAGTCGCAACAATACCAGCTTTGCCCTGCTATTTCTCGACCTTGATCACTTCAAACAAATCAATGATTCACTTGGCCATCCGTT
>JAGWUK010000155.1 GCA_028868455.1 Burkholderiales bacterium
AAATGAGAGAATTTTCTCGATGGAAGAGTGTATGTCATCCTCATCTGGATCTATTGGAATAGTCGAGCCTCAAGCATTGCGATTTGATGAGCCGCTGCTGCTGCAAAGCGGCGCCACGCTGCCGGGTTATACCCTAATGGTAGAAACGTACGGCACGTTAAATGCAGACAAATCGAATGCCGTGCTTATTTGTCATGCCCTGAACGCCTCACATCATGTGGCTGGTTACTATGCCGATCAGCCCAAAAATATCGGCTGGTGGGACAACATGGTCGGTCCCGGCAAACCGGTTGATACCAATCGTTTTTTTGTCATCGGTATTAATAATCTGGGTTCGTGCTTCGGTTCCACCGGGCCCATGCATATCAATCCCGCAACCGGCAAACCGTATGGCGCCGACTTCCCGGTCGTGACAGTTGAAGACTGGGTGCAAGCGCAGGCGAGAGTTGCCGATCACATGGGTATCCGGAAATTTGCTGCGGTGATGGGTGGGTCTCTGGGGGGCATGCAGGCTTTGGCGTGGAGTATTTGGTTCCCTGATCGTTTGCGGCATTGCGTCGTTATCGCGTCGACCCCCAAATTGTCGGCACAAAATATCGCCTTTAACGATGTCGCACGACAGGCTATTTTGACCGATCCTGATTTCCATGGCGGCGATTTTTATGCACATGGAGTCGTGCCGCGTCGCGGATTGCGCGTTGCCCGGATGATAGGACACATCACCTATTTGTCAGACGATGATATGGCTGAGAAATTTGGGCGTGATTTAAAAAGCGGCGACTATCAATTTGGCTATGGCGTCGATTTTGAAATTGAATCGTATCTGCGTTACCAGGGGGACAAGTTTTCCGATTATTTTGATGCGAATACGTATTTACTGATTACCAAGGCTCTCGATTATTTTGATCCGGCACGCAGTGCGGGTGGGGATTTACATGCCGCATTGGCAAAAACACAGGCCAGTTTTTTGCTGGCGTCTTTTACAACCGACTGGCGTTTTTCTCCGGAACGCAGCCGAGAGATAGTTCAGGCGCTGGTCAGCAATCGCCGCACTGTTACCTATGCTGAAATTGACGCGCCGCATGGGCACGACGCATTTTTGCTAGACGACGCACGTTATCTGAATCTGGTCGCGGCGTATTTTGATCGCATTAATCTTGAATTATCTGGAGAGCAAGCATGAATTTTTCGGAACTGAGCAGCTTGCGTCCTGACCTTGCTTTTATTGCCCATTGGATAAAAGAACAGGCACAGATATTGGATGTCGGTTGCGGCGATGGCGTGATGCTGGATTATTTGCAGACAGATAAGCGATGTAAAGGCTATGGAATCGAGATTGCTGATGACAAGGTCTTGGCGTGTGTCAAGCGTGGCGTCAACGTGATCCAGCAAGACATGGAAAATGGACTCAGCATGTTCAACGATAACGCATTTGATACGGTGCTTTGCCTGTCGTCGTTGCAAATGATGAAGCACGTTGAAACCTTGCTGCGCGACATCGCCCGTGTCGGGCAAGAAGCGATCGTGTCATTTCCGAATTTTGGTTATTGGCCACACCGCACAGCACTTCTGAAAGGAAAAATGCCTGTTTCGAAATCGCTTCCGTATCAGTGGTACGACACGCCCAATGTTCGCTGTGCGACGATTTACGATTTTTCTGACCTTGCCAATGAAGTCGGTCTAGAGGTTCTGGAATGCGTCGCTTTGCATGAGGGAAAGCAAATTAATTTTCTGCCGAACTGGCGTGGTAGCCTGGCCGTATTTCGTCTGCGCAAACGGGGGCAATAAATGAGAGGCCGTCGGAAATATGCGGAAAATAGTTTGAGTGAAGTTGGAAAGCTGTTTTTCAAAAATTCACTTCTTTAAAATAGCGAAGCTGCTACCATTTCTCCGTCATCGATTCATGCAGTGTCAGACTATGAAAAACTCCATTTATGCAATCGCTTTAACAGGCTTATTGGCGACAAGCGGAATCAGCTTTGCGCAAAATACCGAGCCGCAGGACGGTGTTAAAGTTGGCAATATGTCGCTGGCGCGCGTATTTGCCCCAACCGGAGCGCTGGAAAATCAGGCCGCTTCCCAATACGCTCGGACCATGCAGGATGCCGGGAGTAAAAATGCGCTTGCGGGCGACAATCATCCTCAAGTTATCCGTTTGCGTGCGATTGCGCGTAAGTTGATCCCGTTTGCTTTGCGCTGGAATCCTCGCGCACAACAATGGAAATGGGAAGTGAATTTGCTGGCTTCCAAGCAGATCAATGCTTATTGCATGCCTGGAGGAAAAATTGCTTTTTATACTGGTATTTTAGATACGCTGAAATTGACGGACGACGAAGTTGCAATCGTCATGGGTCATGAAATTGCGCATGCATTGCGCGAACACGGAGCAGAGCGTGCTGGCAAAGCCAATATCGCTAATTTAGGTGTCAAATTAGTTGAGATATGGGCCGGGGCGAAAGGGTATGACTCGCATCTTGCCGGGACAGTTGCAGGCGGCGTCGCTAATGTCAGTATGTTGAAATTTTCTCGTGATGATGAAACCGAAGCGGACGTCGTGGGTCTGGACATCGCTGCACGAGCGGGCTTCGACCCGCGGGCTGGTGTTGCGTTATGGCAGAAAATGGGGATGGTCAGTAAAGGCGCCCCGCCGCAATGGCTATCGACACATCCGGCAGGCAAAACAAGAATTGCAGAAATCCAGAAACACTTCCCGGAAGTAATGCCTTTGTATGCACATGCAAAAGGACTCAGCGTCAATGCACTTCCGCCTTATCAAACGAACGTCAAAGGGATATCCCCCGTCATTTATTCGTCGAATTAAGTCAAATTAACCCTTAAATACGGGGTGTGTGGCGTAATTGTGACAGGTTTTCGACAAATTATGCCTCTTGTCATCAACTGTTCATATTTGGGTGTAACACTTTGTAAGTTCAAAAAATTTATGTGATAGACTCATTTCACATACCAATATATCTATTTGATGAACACTTGCTAATGGCAAATGCTCAGACCAAAAGATGCCTCAAAAGATAGACGTAACCTGAAAAGTTCGTCTGTTTTTTATTTGAAAATAGCAAACGATTGCGCGAAAGTTTCAACGTTTTTCGCAAAATTACGCAATCGTTTGCGGAATTCAAAATTGGGTGGAAAGTGCAGGATTTGTGTCAGAAAGTAAGCGTTTGTTGTGTGACGGCAACGATATACAAAAAATAGCCAGCTAATTGGCAAAAAAAAATGAGTGATGAAGGGGATGTCATCAGGCAGTTGTAGTCGCTTGAGATGATAAACAAGGTTTTGCATTATTTTTTTCTATTTGTACACTGATCCGGGAGCAGCAATGAAACAATCTAACAAATCAACGGCTTTTCCATCGCGCCTGTCGATGGTTGCAGTCGCATGCCAACTGGTATGTCTGAGTATGTCCTCTGCCTATGCGCAATCAACAGAGACAAATAACGATCCTGTTGATTCCAAGCAAGTCACGATTACCGGTAAAAAAGTCGGTATGGGCTTGATGGTACAAGAAAATGCGCCAAAAGCACGCAGCACGATTACAGCTGAAGAATTGGCAAAACAACGGCCAACCGGCAATGCTTATGAAGCTCTGGAATTAATGCCTGCTGTCAATAGCTACAACTACGATGCCACGGGTTTGTTCGGTGGTGGTCTGACATTGCGCGGTTTTAACAGCGATCAGATTGGTGCAACAATCAACGGCGTGCCAGTCAACGATTCCGGTAGTTTTTCTGTTTATCCACAAGAATTTGTCGATCAGGAAAACACCTGTACCCAATTCGTGACCCAAGGTTCGACCGACGTTGATTCTCCACAAATTGGTGCAACTGGCGGTAACTTCGGAATTACAACATGTGATCCATCCAAAGAAAAACGCTTCCGCGTTATGCAAACCGTTGGTGGTTTGAATTTGTCTAAAACGTTCTTGCGCTATGACACCGGCTTATGGTCTGACGGCAAATCGCGCTTCTTCATTTCTGCTTCTCATACTCAAGCCGACAAATGGAAAGGCGAAGGCGGCGCCAAACGTGATCACGTAGATATCGGCTTCCGTACAGACTTCGATAAGTTTAATTCTATCAATGGCACTTTGCTGTATAACCGCGCAATCAATCAAAACATCAGCACATTCAATCTTGCCGATTTGAATAGCAAAGGCTACTACTACGATTACGCGACGACTTTCACTGGTCACGTGACACCGACAAAAGGCAAAGCTGATAACGATGCTAATCCAGCCTATGCTGATGCGTATTACCAGTTGACGAAGAACCCGTTTGAAAACATCATCGCGTCGGTAACGGCAAAATTCCGTATTGGCGAAAATACCGATATCAAGATCCTGCCTTACTACTGGTATGGCTACGGTACGGGTGGCAATCAACAAAGATTGCAAGCCGAAAATGCCTTCCTGAATCCCGTCACTGGTAAGAATACCGCTGCAGTTGACCTGAATGGTGACGGCGATACGCTTGATAAAGTGATTGTTGCAAACAGCAGTGTAACGCGCACAAACCGCCCAGGCATAACAGCCAGTGTCCTGCATAACATCGATAATCATCAGTTGCTTGCTGGTTTCTGGTATGAGCGCGCTACGCATGAGCAATTTGGCCCTATGGTGCCCGTCGACGCAAACGGTAATGCCGAAGATATTTGGTTGAAAAATGGGCGCATCTTGCGCCCAGATGGCACACCGTTCCAAAGCCGCGACCAGAAAACCATCAGTACTGCCTATCAGTTCTTCGCCCAGGATACCATCAGCCTGATGAACGACAAGCTAAGCGTCAACGTAGGTCTGCGTGCACCAACAATGAAGCGTGATTTTACTAATTACGCCAATGAAGGTTCGGGAGTTAGCTATAACATCTCCAGAAGCTACTCAGAGCTGTTGCCACAATTGGGTGCGCGCTATCAGATTGATAACAACAATCAGATTTTCGCCAGTCTCGCACGCAATATGAAAGCGCCGCCAAATTACGTTTATATGACATCCAATAACGTAAAATTGGTAAATGGTCAGGCAACAATGCCGGTCGAGGTCAAAGATGAAACATCGTATAACCTGGACGTTGGATATCGTCTGCAAAGTGATCGTTTGACTGGACAATTTACCGTTTACACAGTCGATTTCCGTGACCGTCAGGCTACTGCGTATGACCCGATTGCGAACTTCACCAGTGTGACTAGTATTGGTAAAGTTAAGACCAAAGGTTTTGAAATTGAATTGGGTAATACACCTGTCAACGGTTGGTCGTTCTATGGTTCGCTGGGTTATGCCAACAGCGAAATCAAGGATGATTTGATCATTAGCAAAACAGCGACGTTGCCAACTGCAGGCAAACAAATGACGTTGACACCTGAGTGGAAAGCTGGTCTCAGTGCTCAATACGAAACAGGTGCTTGGTATACACGTATGAAAGTGAAATATACCGGCAGCCAATGGGCAACAATGACTAATGACGAATTGGTGCCAGCTTATACATTGGTTGGATTTGATGCTGGCTATCAGTTTGCCAATACTTCTTGGCTCAAAAAACCAACTATTCGTTTGAGCATCAGCAACTTGACGAACGAAAAGTATCGCAATCCTTCCAGCTTTAACGTAACAAACGCTCTGCCTTACGGTACAGCGTCTGCGAAATCGGTGTTTTACTATTTAGGTGCACCGCGTTTCACGTCCGTCACTTTCCAGGCCGATTTCTAATCTGATTGCATAAAGATGGATGCGCTTACCGAATAGATAAGCAATTAAGTAATCAGGGTCTGCAACAACATGCACTGTTGTTGCAGACTTTTTTATTGGAAAGCCCAAGAAAAATGAGCCAATTCAGATTTTTGTCGTCATTGATTTGCGTTGTATTGCTGACAGCGTGTAGTACGACCGATTTGACGAAACAGACATCTACCACGGAAATTACTATATTCAGCATTAACGATTTCCATGGCAACCTGCAATCGGACAAGCCGGTTCCTTATTTAGCCAGCACCGCGGATCCTCACGACACTGAAAAGCACCTTACTACGCCTGCCGGAGGCTATGCTTATCTCGCCGGTTTGCTCAAGGAGCGACGTAAGCTAGTCGGTGCAAGCATTCTGGTTGGCGGCGGCGATTTGATTGGCGCCTCGCCGATGGGAAGTGCACTATTAAAAGATGAGCCTGTGATTGAAGCGTTGAATCAATTGGATCTTCAGGTGACCGCAGTAGGTAATCACGAGTTTGACAAAGGCACGGCTGAATTACAGAGAAAAATACATGGCCAATGCCCGCCTGCAGGGTGCGTGTTTCCAGATTTTCATGGTGCCAAATTCACTTATCTTGGGGCTAATGTTTTCGAAAAAGGAGACAAAAATCCTTGGTTGCCACCGTACGCAATCCGCGATGTCGGTGGCATGAAAATCGGGTTTATCGGTGCAGTAACCACTGATGTTCCTAATTTGGTTGCCGGTGATGCGGTAAAAAAAATGTCTTTTGAAGATGAGGCAACAGCAATCAATCGTTATGTTCCTGAGTTGCAAAAACAGGGCGTGGCGGCAATTGTGCTGCTCATCCATGAGGGGGCGACATATAAAGGTGCCGCCAATGATCCAACTTATCGCTGCAAGGGCTTGCAAGGGCCAATTATTGACATAGTCAAAAAATTGGACAAAGCAATCAGTCTGGTAATTTCAGCGCATACGCATCAAGCTTACACATGCAAGATTGATGGGCATTTGGTCGTGCAAGGAAAAAGCTATGGTGCCTATTTGACCGAATCCACATTGACAATTGATACGCGGATGCACACGGTGGTGAAAGCAGAGGCGAAAAACATATTGGTCGACCAGCAAAAAGTGAATGCTGATCCGACAGCGCAAAAGCTAGTACGTCAAGTTGAACAGCAAACTAATAAGATGCGACAACAATTTGTCGCCATGGTGGATGCACCGCTAAAAGTTGAGAGTGAAAA
>JAGWUK010000156.1 GCA_028868455.1 Burkholderiales bacterium
TTTTTTTCTATGAATTTTTCTGCTAGTGCGATTTTCTTCGTTCTGCAGCTTTGCTCTTTCAACCGCGGTCACTTTGCCGTCAGCTTTCGCAGCCTGCTTATCGGCTTCGATTTTCGCTTCGCGTTTTTCCAGATTTACGGTTTCTTTACCAGTCAGTTCACCATTATTGACGCCTGCAGCAATGCGTTTTTGCTGAATTTCCTGACGCTTGGTAATATTCGGCGTATTGGTTCCCTGAGCAAAAATAGGCGCTGCAATCAGGCCAGCAATCATTGCGGAAACGATTTTTGCGTATTTCATATTTTTCCCTTTCGAATGAATATAACCAGTTATGTTTGGTCATGAACACATCGTTCACGGTACCTTAACGAGTGTCCCCAAACCTCCGCCGACACAAAAAACTGTAAGCCCTGTAAGCATTCGTAACGAACGAGAATCAATAATCGGCGGCAATCAAATCAATCCGGTCTGTGCAAAATCCATCCACCCCCCAGCCGCGTATTAAATCGGCTCTCTCCACAGTGTTCACCGTATAACAAAATAATCCATACCCCGCTGCGCGGATGGTTCGTGCCATCTCTGGTGTCAAATACCGGTGATTGGTATGCAGTGCCATGGCGCCGGTATGGGCAATACGCTCCAACCAGTCCTCACTTACCTGATCCATCAGCAATCCACGCGGAATATCCGGCGCATGCAATTTGGCGCTCACGAGTGCATCATCGGAAAAAGAAGAAAATAAAGGCAGGTTGCGCACATCGGAACATGCTACGTCGGCAAAAAGTGCCTTGCTGAGCCGGGCAACTACTGCACCGGTCTCGGCTTCTGTTCCCGGTGTCGGCTTGATTTCGACATTCATCCATATTTTGTGTTCGCGGCAAAACCGGACGACGTCTGCATACGCAGGCACGCGCTCACCGCAAAATTTTTCTGAAAACCACTGACCCGCATCCATTTTCAGCAAATCTGCGGCAAGCGTGTCGGCAACTTTACCGACGCCTGATACGGTTCTGCCAAATTCTGGATCGTGCATCAGGACAGGAACACTATCCTTTGATAACATCACGTCAAATTCGACAGCCGTAAAACCATAATCCAAACCACATTGCATGGCTGCCAGCGTGTTCTCCGGTGCCAATATTCCGCCGCCCCGATGGGCGACAACTTGAGGATAAGGCCACATCGCGCGCTCCACAAAAAAACCACAGGATAATCGAAGATGCCATCAACGTCGCTGCAAAAATCTGCCCTTGGCCATATCCGCGTATTGGACCTTACCCGTGTGCTGGCCGGCCCCTGGTGCGCGCAGAATCTGGCCGATCTGGGTGCTGAGGTCATTAAAGTTGAACGTCCCGGATGCGGCGACGATACGCGCACCTGGGGGCCGCCATATTTACGCGACCAGGATGGCAACAACACCAGCGAGGCTGCTTATTATCTTGCTGCCAATCGTGGCAAGCGGGCAATAACGGTTGACATCGCCAGCGAACAGGGGCAACAGATTATCCGCGAACTGGCAGCGCAATCGGATGTGGTGCTGGAAAACTATAAAGTCGGTCAGCTAAAAAAATATGGACTGGACTACGACTCGCTGAAATTAGTCAAACCCGATCTGGTGTATTGCTCCATCACTGGTTTTGGTCAAGACGGTCCTTACGCGCACCGGGCCGGTTACGACTTCATCGTTCAGGGCATGGGCGGGTTCATGTCCCTGACTGGCGAGCGCGACGACCTGCCGGGCGGCGGGCCGCAAAAAGCAGGAGTTGCCATTGCCGACCTGATGACCGGCATGTATGCGACGATCGCAGTGATGGCAGCGCTGACACACCGCGACCGCAGCGGCGAAGGGCAATATATCGACATGGCTTTGCTCGACGTGCAAGTCGCGATGCTCGCTAACATGAACACCAATTATCTGAGCAGCGGAAACGCGCCAAAACGCTGGGGCAATGCCCATCCGAACATCGTGCCATATCAAACCTTCGCGACGGCTGACGGACATATCATCGTCGCTGCGGGCAATGATGGTCAATACCGGAAATTCGTACAAATAGGTGGTCTGCCCGAACTTGCGGAAGACCCGCGCTTCGTCAGCAATCCGCTGCGCGTGCAAAATCGCGACGTCCTGGTGCCAATACTGGCTGACATGGTCAAACGCAAAAGCAAACAGGACTGGATCAGTTTACTGGAAGCTGCCGGCGTACCTTGTGGTCCCATCAATCAGTTGAACGAAGTATTCGACGATCCGCAGGTTCAGGCGCGCGGCATGCAAATCCGCATGCCCCATCCTAGCGCCGGGTCGGTGAAACTGGTCGCCAGTCCGATGAAGTTATCAGAAACGCCGGTCAGTTATCACAACGCACCGCCGCTTTTAGGGCAACATACGGAAGAGGTATTGCGCACGCTGCTCGCTTACGATGATGCACGGATTACCGCATTAAAAGAACTCAACATCATTTAAATCGGCGGTCATCGCGTTTTACACCGCTTTTTGACGTGCTGGCGACGTATGTGCTTTGCTTCGTCGCTTCCTGATTGGAAAGGTGACCGTTTCCGGTTAATCTCTGCGCACTATTTATCGCGAAATGTTTTCTCAAGATGGAAGCGACGACGTATCTGCAAACTACGGTGACGGCCTGGCAATCCGCAGGCGCAATGGCGTTTCGCAGCAATCTTGCTTCCCTCTCGTGTTGATATCCAAAATTTATGTCAGACAGCATGCAAACAATCCCGCGCCTTCGTACGCTGTATTTCAGGTACACCAACGCAACCTGGAGAACCATTCTTGGCGAAATGCCGCGCCTGCTGCTGATTAACCAGCTCGTGGCACTGATCGTCAGCTATATCGTGCGCAGCAGCGGTAGCTTGTTTGAGAATTTTGTGTTCTCGAACGTCATTGGTTTTTGTTGCTACACCTTGATACGCGTTGCGAGAGCGGTGATCTGGCCAAAGAGCGAACCAAGCACCTTGGCGTTTTATTTTCTCTGCCTGACTTTATCGCCGTTTGGTTTCCTGGCTGGCACGACCATTTCGGCCGCCATTTTTTCGTACCGGTTAGAAAATGTATTTTCAATGCAGCGCAGTTATGTCATTACTTTCGTGACACTGACCAGCGTCATCAGCCTGATTGCGGCCTGGTCGTTTTGGAATCGCGCCAAAATGACGGAACTCAGTGCAGCGGCAGAAGCAGAAAAGGCGCGCGCGGCATCGATAGAAAAACAGGCCATGCAAACCCAGTTGCAGTTGCTGCAAGCACAGATAGAGCCGCATATGCTGTTCAATACCCTGGCAAACCTGCAAGGTCTGATTGCGATTGACACGGATCGCGCCCAGCATATGCTGGCGCAACTGATCGTGTATTTGCGTGTAACACTGTCGTCGGCGCGTGCAGAAAATACCACGCTGAAACAGGAATTCAGCCTGATGGAAGCTTATCTCGAATTATTAAGCATACGCATGGGAAAACGCCTGCGCTATACGCTTGACTTGCCTGCCGATCTGGCACAGACCAGGATTGCGCCAATGTTGCTGCAACCTCTGGTGGAAAACGCGATCAGGCATGGTGTAGAGCCTAAAATGGAAGGTGGCGTCATTCAGGTAAAAGCAGAAATTGCGCACGGCATTTTGCACCTGAGCGTTGCGGACACCGGCCTCGGCTTACCCTTTGACTACGACGACTCGCGCAATGTCGCCACATCAGATGGGCACCATGTCGGTAACGCCAATATCCGCGAAAGGCTGCAAGCGCTGTATGGCCCGCAAGCGAAATTAACGCTGGAAAATAACTTGCCAGAGGGTACTATTGCCCATTTATACATTCCAATTCCCATCTAAACATTCCTATTTTTAATTAAACATGACACCTATTCGTGCACTCATTGCAGAAGACGAACCCATTCTGTCCCTGACTTTGCAAAAAATGCTGGAAAAGCTCTGGCCTGAGCTGCAACTATGCAGCGTTGTCGAAAATGGTGTGGCGGCAGTGCAGGAAACCTTGGCACAATTGCCGGATGTCGTCTTTCTGGATATTAAAATGCCTGGAAAAACCGGTCTCGAAGTCGCGCAGGAATTGGCCGAAGATTGGCCGGAAAACAAGGCCTTTCCGCAGATCGTTTTTGTCACGGCCTATGATGAATTTGCAATTGAAGCCTTTGAACATTCAGCCTCAGACTATGTATTAAAACCCGTCAGCGAAGACCGCCTGCGCAAGACCGTGCAGCGACTGCAAAGTAAGCTCCGTGACAACAAGCAGACTGGCAATGAACTGGAACGCGTTCTGGATCAATTGCGCCATCTGGTGCCAGCAACGGCATTACCTGGTCAGGCAACGACTGGCAGCGAACGCCTGCATATCATCCGCGCCGCCGTTGGCAACCAGATCCGCATGATCCCGGTTGAAGATGTCTTGTATTTTGAAGCGACCGACAAATACATCAACGTCGTGACGGCGGAACATTCCTCACTGATACGCAGCAGTCTGCGCGAATTATTGCCGCAACTCGACAGCAATCTGTTCTGGCAAATCCACCGCAGCACGGTCGTCAATAGTCGTCATATTCATATCGCCAACAAAGATGAGAGTGGCAAGATCAGCTTAAAATTACGCGGCAGCGACGACAAGCTGCAAGTCAGCCGCGTGTATGCGCATCTGTTCAGGCAAATGTAATACAGAACAAGGTCACCATCCCTTAATTCATCATGACGAATTCTCTTCTTCAACTGCAATGGCAATGCTCTGCCTTTGCCGATTTAACGACAACGCAGTTACACGCGATTTATGCTGCGCGCAGCAGCGTGTTTGTGGTCGAGCAACATTGCGTGTATCAGGATATCGATGGCAATGATCCTGCCTGTCATCATTTAATCGCCTGGAACGGCAACGAAGTAGCGGCCTATCTGCGCATCGTTCCACCCGGTTTGACATTTCCTGAGCCAGCGCTGGGGCGCGTTCTGAGCACCAGCGACTGGCGCGGTAACGGTACGGGCAAGCAATTGATTGCCAACGGCATCAAAGCTTTGCGGGCGATTTATCCCGGTCAGCCTGTGCGCATCGGTGCGCAAGCGTACCTGGAAAAATTCTATGGCAGCTTCGGTTTTGTGACGGTATCGGACGTTTATCTGGAAGACGACATTCCTCATATCGAAATGCTTTTGGCGGAGTAGCTCGCGCAGAAGACAGCAAAACTGGCTTATAATGCTGCCAAATCAATGACTTACCCTCACTTTTAAGGACTTGCAAAAAAACTGTTCCGGCAAGGCGTGGCGACGTAGGCAATACCCAACGTACGACCATCTGCCAAAGCGCCCCGGAGACAGTTTGTCGCCAGTCCTCACTTACTGAAATTTACGCCATGCCGTCTGCAATACCTCCCAGCACTACGCCTTACGTCAACATCTCCGCCTACAAGTTCGTCACTTTTAACGATACTGCCGAAAAACGTCAGGCCTTTTTAGACAAATGCAAAGAACTCAATCTGAAAGGCACCGTTCTGCTGACGCCCGAAGGTATCAATATGTTCCTGGCCGGCTTGCGCCATGAAATTGACGCCTATATGGACTGGCTGCATCAGGATCCGCGCTTTAGCGATATCGTTGCTAAAGAAAGTTACTCTGCAGACCAGCCATTTACCAAATTACTGGTCAAGCTGAAAGCCGAAATCATCACCATGCGTATGCCGCTGATCAAGCCCGAAGAAGGCCGTGCGCCGTCGGTGGATGCACATACCTTGAAACGCTGGCTGGATCAGGGACACGACGACAATGGCAAGCCAGTCGTCATGGTGGATACGCGCAATGACTTTGAAGTCGATGTCGGCAGTTTCGACAATACCATTGACTATCGCATCTCCAAATTTACAGAATTCCCGGCAATCATCGCAGCGAATCGCGATGCATTAAGTGATAAAACAGTCGTCACTTTTTGTACCGGCGGCATACGCTGCGAAAAAGCGGCCATCCATATGCAAAACGTCGGCTACGACAACGTCTATCAGCTGGAAGGCGGCATTCTCAAGTATTTTGAAGAAGTCGGCGGCGATCACTATCACGGCGATTGCTTTGTGTTTGACTACCGGACTGCCTTGAATCCAAAACTGGAAGCCACTGAAACAACGCAGTGCTTCGCCTGCCGCGCTGTCGTCACACCGCGTGAGCAATTATCCCCTTGGTATGTGCCGGGGAAATCCTGCCCGCATTGCCAGAAAATGCAAAGAGAAGCTAGCGAAGCGAACGTCGCCAGCTGATCTGATTCAGCATCAATACAAACCCGCCAGTGCAAGGCGGGTTTTGTTTTTTTGCACGTCATTCCATGCGCTGGTCTGCATCAGGAATCTCGACAAATTCAGCAATAGATGCGACTCACAGTGAGCGTCCGTCGAAATGCTGAACTGGGATAGTATCCAAATCCAGATTCTCAATACAGCGCAGATTCACCGCCACGACAGCATGACCTTGCGGATCGGTACCTTCTGCATAAGGATGCATGCCGCAGGTTGGACAAAAACGATGATTGATCACATGTTTGTTGAACTGGTAGCTTGCAGCAGCATCGTCCGGCGTCAACAAGCGCACCTTGTCTCTGGGGACGAACCACAGCAAGGAACCCTTGCGTGAACAGATCGAACAATTGCACGCCAGCGCACTCGTTATTTCGCCTTCAGCCTCAAACGCCACTGCGCCGCAGTGGCAACTTCCACGGTAATTCATGGGTACTCTCCTGTCGCAGGCTGGCTATGCTAAGTTTGCAAAAAAAGGGATACGCCTCCCGCAAAAAATATCCCCAGAAAACGATGTCGGCCAACAATACCCCCTTAGAGGTAGGGCGTGATATTTTTCATGCCGCGCACAACGTATTCTTCTTTTTCACCAACCGGAGCCACGTAGTGCAGCACGCTCCTGGCGGCGTCTTCACCTTCAGTACGGGCAACGACCCAGGCCGCCAGATAGCTGGAAGC
>JAGWUK010000157.1 GCA_028868455.1 Burkholderiales bacterium
TCGCCGATCGCATACATACCATTGACGATTTCGCTGGAACCATTTTTAGGAGCAACAACCTGCCCATGAATATTGGTTGGAATACCACCCATTTGATAGTGAATGGTTGGCACAACCGGAATTGGCTCTTTCGTCGCATCAACATTTGCGAATTTGTGGCCAATTTCCAAAATAGAAGGAAGACGCTTCATGATGGTATCAGCACCAATATGACGCAGATCCAGCAGAACGTGATCTTTATTTGGACCACAACCGCGTCCTTCTTTAATTTCCTGATCCATTGAGCGAGACACGAAGTCACGTGGAGCAAGATCTTTCAAAGTTGGCGCATAGCGCTCCATGAAGCGCTCGCCCTGACTATTAATCAGAATCCCGCCTTCACCACGCACACCCTCAGTAATCAATACGCCCGCGCCGGAAACACCGGTTGGATGAAATTGCCAGAATTCCATATCTTGCAATGGCAAACCTGCCCTCGCAGCCATACCCATACCATCACCGGTATTGATAAATGCGTTTGTAGAAGCAGCAAAAATACGTCCGGCACCGCCCGTTGCAAATAACGTTGTCTTGGCTTCCAGCATCATTACTTCGCCAGTTTCCATCTCCAGAGCCACAACACCGAGTACATCACCTTCTTGATCGCGAATGATGTCAATTGCCATCCACTCTACGAAGAAGTGCGTGCGAGCGCGGACATTACGCTGATACAAAGTATGCAGCAAAGCATGACCAGTACGATCCGCAGCAGCACAAGCACGCTGAACCGGTTTTTCACCAAAATTCGCTGTATGCCCGCCAAATGGTCGCTGGTAAATTGTGCCGTCCGAATTACGATCGAATGGCATACCGAAATGCTCAAGCTCATATACAACCTTCGGCGCTTCGCGACACATGAACTCGATTGCATCCTGATCACCAAGATAATCGCCACCTTTGACGGTGTCGAACATATGCCAGTACCAATTATCTTCTGCCATATTGCCAAGCGATGCACCAATCCCGCCTTGCGCCGCTACTGTATGCGAACGCGTTGGAAAGACCTTCGATAATACGGCGACATTCAGACCTGCCTCTGCCAATTGCAGAGAAGCACGCATACCGGAGCCACCGGCACCGACGATCACGGCATCAAAACGACGGGTAGGAATTGTGGATTTAATTGCGGCCACTTTTATACTCTCCACAAGATCTGTGCCGCATAACCAGCACATGCAATCAGCCACAAAATGGTGGCAACCTGAAATACGAGACGAACAAAGACGTTATGGGTAATGTAATCCATCCAGACATCGCGCATACCTACCCATGCGTGGTACAGCAAAGCTACGCAAACTGCAAAAGTAGCCATTTTGAACCACTGGTGCGCAAAAATACCGGACCAACCTTCATAACTAAAATCATTACCGGTCAAAAACAGAACCAGCAGTAAAATCGTATACAGCGCCATAACAATTGCAGTTACTCGCTGCGCCAGCCAGTCGCGCAATCCATAGTGCGCACCGACAACCAGGCGTTTTGGGCCAATGTTGTTATTTGCCATTTAAAATACTCCGAACAATTTCAATCCAATCACCACCGCCAGCGTAATGCTGATAGCGAACACGCCAACAGCAGATTTACGGGCCGAATGCTTATCCAGACCAAAATGCAAGTCCATAAATAAGTGACGAACGCCAGCACAGAAATGGTGCAGATAGGCCCAAACTAAAGCCAGTATAACTAACTTAACAAACACGCCAGAAGTCAGATTCCTTAATTCTGTGAACGACAATTCGGATGCAATGCTTTTATCCAGCAAATACAAAATGAACGGCAGCAACAAAAACATCAGCATGCCACTCGCTCGATGAAGGATTGAGACAAAGCCTGCCAGTGGCAAGCGATATCCCGTTGCATCAATCAGGCGCATCACCCCAAAGCGCGGCCTGCTTTTCACTACTTCAGACATAAATAATCTCCCCATTAACTAGTCTGTACATAAACCTTGCAATTCTCGCTCATTTTGGTGCATTGCACCAACAAAAATGACCAGAACATGCAAAATACTTCTATATTAGCGTCTTTTTCATACACTCACAAAAGACGGACACTTCGAAACCTTAACGCAGATCAGCTCAATTCATTTCTATAATGATGTTGCAAAGTTAAGTACAAACCTCGTCGCAACTCTACCGGCTTATCACCATATGTGAACGAAACGCGCTCCACATTCAATAAAGGCATGCCAACGTCAACCTGCAACAATTGCGCAGCCACCTCGTCAGCGCAAACAGCCCTGATTTGCTCAGATGCCCGAATCATATGCGTACCAAATTCCGTCTCAAAAAGGCCATACATTGGCCCCTTGTACTCATTGAGACGCTCCGCAGTCAATCCTTTAAAAATTGCACCTGGAAGCCACAAATCATCCAGAATCGTCGGAACACCAGAAAATGACTGAACCCGACGGATAAACACGACCGAATCGCCTGATTTAATATCCAGCAACCGAGCAACTTCTGCTGGTGCGCGCAAACGGCGAACCTCAATAATTTTATTTTCGGGATAATGGGGGACACCTTCGTCCGGCGCAAGGCGTAAAAACCGGAATTGCGCCCGAGCCTCATGATGCGTCGCGACGAAAGTCCCCTTCCCTTGCCTGCGCACCACCAGATTCTCTGCAGATAGCTCATCAATTGCTTTCCGAACCGTGCCTTGACTGACTTTAAATCGACTCGCCAACTCCATTTCACTCGGAATCAACTCACCAGGCTTCCACTCGCCAGATTGCAATCCTTGCGTAATGAGGAGTTTAATTTGTTGATATAAGGGACTAAAGGTAGGCGAGGCACCAACGGCAGAACTCGTCCCTCCGGTCGCTGAACCAGCAGGGCCTGCAGACAAAGTTTGAGCGTTTGGCGTAATCGAATTCATAGGCCGCAATTTCACCACAAAAGCATCTGATTAGTCCAGAGGAAACTATCAAGTAATATGTCTTATATAAGACATAAGATATTGATTGACACACTACCGGACAGAGCCTAAACTCCCGTACGAACGCGCTGGCATCAGCATTGCCACACAAAGCAATATAGCGCGAACACTCCTAATGTAAAGGTTAAAACTGCCGACTAAGCATGATTTTCGCTGACTAGTCCCGTTTTCAACGGTATCATTGAGTGTTTGCTTGCAGCGATAAAGCACGAACTTTATTGCTGCGAAATTTGTAGATTGTTTTTACCCCACTTCGGAGATGCATCATGGCGAAATCCCCTATGCGCGTAGCTGTTACCGGCGCCGCTGGCCAAATCGGCTATTCCCTTCTATTCCGCATTGCCAACGGCGACATGCTTGGCAAAGATCAACCAGTTATTCTTCAATTACTGGAAATTCCTGACGAAAAAGCGCAAAAAGCGCTTAAAGGCGTCATGATGGAAATCGATGACTGCGCATTTCCACTGTTGGCAGGCATGACTGCTCACAGCGACCCAATGACAGCATTCAAGGATATTGATGTTGCCTTGCTGGTAGGTGCACGTCCTCGTGGCCCAGGCATGGAACGCAAGGACTTGCTGGAAGCAAATGCACAGATTTTCACAGTACAAGGCAAAGCCCTTGACGCAGTTGCTTCGCGCAATGTCAAAGTTCTGGTCGTTGGCAATCCGGCCAATACCAATGCTTACATTGCAATGAAATCAGCGCCTAATCTGCCGGCGAAAAATTTCACAGCGATGCTACGTCTTGATCATAACCGCGCCTTATCTCAAGTTGCAGCCAAAGTCGGCAAGCCTGTAACCGCAATTGAAAAATTATGCGTTTGGGGAAATCATTCTCCAACAATGTACGCTGACTATCGCTTCGCTACTGCAGATGGCGCTGCCGTCAAAGACCTGATCAACGATCAAGTCTGGAATAAAGACGTCTTCCTGCCGACTGTTGGCAAACGCGGCGCAGCTATTATCGAAGCACGCGGCCTCTCATCAGCGGCTTCGGCAGCAAACGCCGCCATTGACCATGTGCGTGACTGGGTACTCGGCACGAACGGCAAATGGACCACAATGGGCATTCCTTCTGATGGCTCTTACGGTATCCCAGAAGGCACAATGTTTGGCTTCCCAGTTACAACCGAAAACGGCGAATACAAAATCGTTCAAGGTCTCGAGATCGATGAATTCTCTCGTGAACGCATCAACATCACACTCAAAGAATTGCAAGAAGAGCGTGATGGCGTTAAACATCTGGTAGGTTAATTGCGCAAGGCGGATTCCGACAACTGCGTTGGAATCCGCCATTCCCACGAAGAAAATACGGCAGATGCACCCTTCCAAAGTATTATTTCAGAATCAGTTACAACCGGTCATTCTTCCGGTCTGCGATCATTACGCTGGCTCTGAAAAATTAATGCTGAAATCCATCGAATTACAAAAAAAAATGGGAGGCGTATTTGATATCACACTTGATTGTGAAGACGGCGCTTCTTCGGGAAATGAAATTGCCCATGCGCAATTAGTCAGCAGAGTTATTAATAGTACTGAGAATAAGTTCAAGCGAATTGGTGTTCGCGTACACGACATTCAGCATCCGGCATTTGAACAGGACTTATCTCTCATCCTTCCGCATACTGCAAGTAAACTTGCTTACATTGTTCTCCCCAAAGTAGAAAATGCGGCACATGTGGAGTCCGCTTTGGCGCACATCAACTTTCATGCTGCCTGTAACGGACGAAAAAATCTGCCGGTACACGTTCTGATCGAAACACATGAAGCGCTAGCCGATGTAGACCGTATCGCTGCTTTGCCCCAGGTCGAGTGCTTGTCCTTTGGCATCATGGACTTTGTCTCCTCTCACTATGGTGCGATTCCCGCATCGGCAATGCGCTCACCAGGGCAATTCGAACACCCCTTAGTCATGCGCGCAAAACTGGCGATTGCAGCGGCCTGTCATCGCTATGGCAAAGTACCGTCTCACAATGTCACAACCGAAATTAGAGATACCAGCGTAGTAAAAAGCGATGCCAACCTTGCTGCCCTTGAATGTGGCTACACAAGAATGTGGAGCATCCATCCGGATCAAATCCCAGGAATAATTGAAAAGTTTAGCCCGCGCAGCAACGAAATCAGCGATGCCATTTCAATACTGCAAAATGCAAAAAAATGCGATTGGGGGCCAACAGAATTCAAAGGACACCTACATGACCGCGCAAGTTACCGTTACTATTGGACAGTTCTGAAAAGAGCCCAATTAAGCCAAATCACACTTCCTGAAACTGCACGAGATTTACTCTGAGGAGACGACAATGAAACAAATTATTTTCCGCCTTGCTGGCATTTTTTTGGCGACCGCCAGCTTATGCTCCCCGGTAATCGCCAACGCAGAAACCCATCCCAGCAAAACAAAGCTGTCGAGCAAACATGCCAAACCAGTTGCTCCAGCCAAGTCCGCGGCAAAAGAAGAAAGCGAACCGGAACCGGATATCCAGCAAAGCAAGAATGATGAATACAAATGCGAACTTGGCAATTCGTTGACAATGTACACGTATGCAAATGATGAGCAGCATATTGCCATGCGCTGGAAAAAGCATTTGTACTTGATGAGCAAAGTGGACACGACCACTGGCGCTCATCGCTTTGAAAACCGCAAGGCTGGCTTCATCTGGATTGGCATTCCGTCGAAAGGATTGTTACTTGACTCTCACAAAGGTCAGCAATTAGCCAATGAATGCAAGACTGATCAGCAGATTCTTGCTGAAGCAGAGCGATCTGCAACCACTTCCGCGCAAGCAAAATAGTTTTAATTGATATTCACACTGAAATCTCGTTTTTTACGCACCCAAAGTATCAGATGCTTTGTTGCAACAAGGAACGAGGTGGACGCAAACATGTTATTTGATCGTTGATTTTTGTATATAAGGAACAGCCATGAGCCAAAATGCGTACCAAGATGCATTCAAAACACTGAAAGACTTTAAGATTTCAGAAACAAAAAAAGGTAAATTCTTTTCCTTGCCTGCGCTGGAAAAAAATTTGGGCGTTAAGATTTCACGCCTTCCAGTTTCCATTCGCGTGGTTCTGGAATCTGTTCTGCGCAACTGCGACGGCAAAAAAGTTACTGAAGAACACGTCAAACAATTAGCTAACTGGGGCGCGACTGCCTCCCGCGTTGACGAAATTCCATTCGTCGTTTCGCGCGTCGTTCTGCAAGATTTCACTGGCGTACCTTTACTGGCAGATCTGGCTGCGATGCGTAACGTCGCAGCAAAACAAGGCAAAAATCCAAAAAACATCGAGCCACTGGTTCCAGTTGATCTGGTCGTTGACCATTCCGTACAGATCGATCATTTCCGCGAAAAGAAAGCGCTGGACCTGAACATGAAACTGGAATTCTCGCGCAACAACGAGCGTTATCAGTTCATGAAATGGGGTATGCAAGCGTTTGATACGTTCGGTGTTGTTCCTCCCGGCTTCGGTATTGTTCATCAGGTTAACCTGGAATATCTGGCACGCGGCGTACACAAAATCAAAGACGCCAAGAAAAACGAAGTTTACTATCCTGACACATTGGTAGGTACTGATTCACACACTACGATGATCAACGGTATTGGCGTCGTCGGCTGGGGCGTAGGCGGTATCGAAGCAGAGGCCGGCATGCTGGGTCAGCCAGTCTACTTCCTGACACCTGACGTGGTTGGCGTGAACCTGACTGGCGCATTGCGCGAAGGCTGCACCGCTACCGATCTGGTCCTGACAATCACTGAATTACTGCGTAAAGCAAAAGTCGTTGGCAAATTTGTTGAATTCTTTGGCGAAGGCACACGTACATTGTCCCTGACAGATCGTGCAACGATCGCCAATATGGCACCGGAATACGGCGCAACGATGGGCTTCTTCCCGGTTGA
>JAGWUK010000158.1 GCA_028868455.1 Burkholderiales bacterium
GTTGATTCTGCACGTTATCTGCAGGTGCTGACACTGGCTTTGAATGCATCCATGTCAGTACAAGATACCTTGAAGGCGGCTTTGGCTGGCGGCAAAAGCCTGAAGGAGCAAGACTGGAGTTTGTTGTCGGATTATTCGTGGGATGATCCTGAGCAAAAGCTGGTGAACAATAAGGATGTTGCGAGCACTTTGCTTCGCTTGTCGGAAATATGCCCGCCTGGTGCAAACGCAACGCGTCTGTATCTGCGTGCTCTGTTTGCCTCTGCGACGGCCAGTTCTGGGCAAACCGTGCCGAATATCGACAAAGCGGCAGCGACGCAAAAAATGATGAAGGTGTTAGCGGATATAAAAACTTCGCGCGACAATCTGGATCTGGTCGCAGGCGCAGCGGCTGAACTGAGTGAATTTTTGACACCAGCGAAATCGCCAGGAAGAAGCAAACTCGTCACAGCATGGAATACCGCATTGCTGAAACTGGCAGACGACACAACGATTTCGAAAACGGATCGTCTGGGTGCGCTCGGTGCAATGATTGCCCTGGCATCGCTGGATAATGCCAAGCCGGGTGTTGGTCTGCAAAAAGATGTGCAAAAACGTGTTGCGCAAATTGATCAGGCGACTACTGATGCCTATGAACGCCAATCGGTTGTCAATGCGGCGGCACATGCGTTGGGTGATGCTGGCCTGCTCAGCGACTCTGACAATTTGCTGAAAGCGGAACTGAAGCGTTCGCATTCACCTTATTACTTTATGTCGACCCTGGGTTCCAATGCCAAAAAACGCGGTCAAAATGCCGATGCGGTCAATTGGTATGAGCAAGCCTATAACGCTGCTAAAGGTCCGGCGACGCGCTTGCAATGGGGTTCTAATTACGTCAGTAATCTGGTCGACCTGACACCAAATGACGATGTGCGCATAGAAAAGGCAGTCGGCAGTGTTTTTACGGAACTGGCGAAAAACGAAAATGCCTTTTATGAACGCAATCGCGCTTATCTGGAAAAAATGGGTGGAAAATTGGTTGCGTGGAATGCGGATGGCAAGCACCAGCAAGCGTTTCAGAAAGTCAAAATGCAGCTGGAAGGCATTTGCGCAAAACTGCCGGCAAATGACGATCAAAAGGCCACTTGCCAGACTGTATTGAGCAAACGTTCTTAGCCGGATTAAGTTTAGACCGTCCGTTTTTACTCAAAAAAAAGCGACCCAGGGGAAATCTTGGGTCGCTTTTTTTATTCCGGTTTGAATTGATATGCGAAAGTAAATTCATCGGTGCGCGGCGTGTAACGGATACCTTTGCGCATCGCCCAGCTGGCATATTGATGGTAGAGCGGAATGACGGCATAGTCATTGATCGCAAGGGCGGCCGCTTTTTTGGCGTAGTCTTCACGCTGGTTTTCGTCAACCGCCGACAGCGAAGCCTGAATCATTTTATCCAGCGCAGGATTGGAATATTTGCCCCAGTTCCAAGTGCCCCAGCCGGTTTCCGGGTTTGGTGTGCCGGTCAGCGTGCGCAACGCAAAATCCGTTGCCAGCGTCCCCCAGCCAAGCAAGGCGACACTGAATTCACTCTTGCCAGCTTTTGGAAAATAGGCCGCCAGCGGTAAAGTTTCCACCTTGGTCTGAATGCCTGCTTTCGTCAGAAATTGCGCGACCGTTTGCACGACTTGCTCGTCATTGATATAGCGATTGTTCGGACCATGTAAGGTGAGGGCAAAGCCATTTGGATATCCGGCGGCAGTCAGCAATTTTTTTGCCCCATTCAGATCGTAAGGTTCAACTTTGAGATCGTTGTTATAGCCAAGTATGCCTGGGGCCACGAGATTGGACGCGGGGACGGCCAGTCCTTCCAGGGTGCGTTCGGTGAGCGCTTTGCGGTTAATCGCTTTGGAAATTGCCTGACGTACGCGGATGTCGCGTAAAGGGTTAGTCGGCAATGGTTTTCCGGTTTTGTCAGTGATGTCAGGTGAACTATGGTCTTGTTGATCCAGTTGCCAGAACAAGGTTCGCCAGGAGATTTTTTGCTCGAGTTTAAAGTTACTCTCTTTTTTGAGTCGCGCCACATCGGCTGGCGGTACGGCGTCGATGACGTCAACGTCGCCTGCCAGTAAGGCCGCAACTCTGGGTGCACCACTGGTCAGTATACGGAAAGTTACTTTGTCCCAGGCGCTTGTCTCTCCCCAGTAGTGATCGTTGCGGATCACGACGATGCGATCACTGCGTTTGAAACTCTGGAATTTGAACGGTCCCGTACCTATCAATGCTTTCCCGCTATTGAAATCATCCGTTGTAGCGTGCAGCGCCGCTTTTTTTGAAACAATAAAAATGGAGCTTAGGTCTAACGCCAGCGGGCCATACGGCGTTGCCGTTTTTAATCTGACGGTATACGGATCAATGGCTTGTTTGGAAATGATTTGTTTTGTATAACTGGTGAAAGGGCCGGGGCTATTGATCAGTGTGGCCGGGCGATCAAGCGAAAAAATCACATCGTCGGCGGTGAAGTCGGAACCATCGTGAAATTTGACGCCACGGCGTAATTTGAATTCCCAGGTTGTTGCATCAATGGCTTTCCAGGAAGTTGCCAGCCCTGGTATCAGGCGACCATTCTGATCTACATGTACAAGTGCATCGAATAAATGCGAAGCAAAGGAAATATTCGGTGCGATATTCAGGTAGTGCGGATCCAGCGAAGAAACATCAGCGGCGAGCCCGATTCTCAAATCGGCGGCCACACTGCTGGTTGTCCAGGCGCTGCCAGCGCCAAGCGCAAGCAGTAATGCGGCACTACCGACAATGTTCTTTCGGTTGAGATAAAGCATGGTTTTCCTTTGCATCTTGTAGAAAATTTCGCCAGCTTACCATTGCTGGCATTTGCCCGCATAAATTGGGCTTGCGTCCATCATGCGATGGAAAATCTGGACGAAAAAAAACGCTGCACATTGTGGCAGCGTTTTTTGTGAGACTAAGCGGATTAGTTACGAACCACTTTTTTGTACTCATTTGTACGTGTATCGATTTCAATCATATCGTCCTGGCTCACGAACAGTGGCACTTGAACGATATGGCAGTTAGCTTCCAGCGCGTTTTCGATTTTTGCTTCTTTCAAAACGTTGCCTGAAGTATTGCCTTTGACTGCTGGTTCAGAATAAATCACCTGACGCACGATGGTCGTTGGCAATTCAACAGAAATTGCTTTGCCATCATAGAAAACGGCTTCGCATTCCATGCCGTCTTTCAGGTAATGCAATGCATCGCCCAGATTTTCTTCTTCGATTTCATACTGGTTGTATTCTGCGTCCATGAAAACGAACAGAGGATCAGCGAAATAAGAATAAGTGACCGGTTTTTTATCCAGAACAACAACATCAAATTTGTCGTCACCGCGGAATACGTTCTCTTGCGGGCTGTTCGTCAGCAGGTTTTTCATTTTCCACTTGTAAGTGAAACCTGTGCGGCTGGAGCCGTTAACGTCGGAGCGCAAGACGATCATAGGCTTGCCATCAACCATAATAATGTTGCCAACGCGAATTTCTTTTGCAAATTTCATAGCGAATATAAGTAAAAAGTAGGTTGCATAAAAATCATCTGTTGCCTACTGGTTAAAAATCCTGCAAGCCTACGTCTGATTGAATTGTGAAGATACGATTAAAAATAACCGCACATTTTACCCTATTTTGTGTTCGCATTTGCGAACTCTGCTGGCGAACTTTAGTAAATTTGAAGTCATATCGCCATTTTTCATGACTTGATGCTGCCAGTCTACGGTTCTGGTGCGAATTTCAGGCAGGTCGTTCAGCAAAGCGTTCCATAAATTCGTCCATGCAGCGTCTGTTCCGGCTGCTGCATTCCAGTGCTCTGAAAAATTTATCAAGTCCGGCGTACGGGCTGAATAGCGTTTTAAAAATGCTTTCAGTTTTATATGGTGCAGATTTTTTTCCTGCGGATAGATATGCCAGATAAAGGGTTTTCCAGCCCACTGCGCGCGCACGAACGAATCTTCTCCACGGACAAAATTCAGATCGCATGACCATAGTAATTTGTCATATTCAGATTGCGGAATGAACGGAAAGACGCGTACGGTTAATGCGCCATGTGTGGCAAAATTTCCTGCATGCGCCGCTTGCCCTAAAAAAGCTTGCGTTGCTTCACTTGCTACTCCCTCCGGTATCAGGCAGGTGACGGGGGACGCATTATTTTTCCATGCGTCAAAGAGCGCGCTGACAGGCGCATCGGGGTAGCAAAAAAGGGACACTAAAAAAGTGTTCAGTGCATTTTTTTCTATGCCGAACTGCGTGAGAAAATCTGCTCTTGTTTGAGGATCTGCCTGAAATTGCCGACGCTCGCGCTCCAGTTGCGCTTCAAATAGCAATCCGCCGGTTTTTTCCGTAAATCCGGGAAAGAAAAAATGTTTGGTCAACGGCATCGATGGATGTGGCGACGGCAGGGTATGACAACCTTCTACCCATTCTTCTGCGCTGAGCCCTTCCAGATTCAGCCATACAGGTTGGGGCGTGCATGTTGCCATTGCTGCGATATATCCGGGTGGAATATCACAGGCGAAAAACTCGATCACAATATCCGCAATTTCTGCACTTGAAAATTCGCCAAGCTGATCGCGCCAGTGTCTGATGTTGATACCATCGACAAATTGTTCGTCGTTGTTTGTAGCGATTTCCGGGCAAATCCTTTGAAAGCTTTTTAAGTCGTCTACCCAGAGCGTGACGTTAATTCCATGTTCCTTTTGTAATTGCCTGGAAAAACGCCAGCAAATGCCGATGTCTCCATAGTTATCGACAACTTTACAAAACAAGGCGAGGGAGCGTGGTTGAGAAACGTGCTGTGACATAGCGAAACTGGCGTAAAGATTAAATGAATTAGGGATGCAGAAAAATTGAGCCGGCAAGGCACAATGACGAAGGCAGAATCGTACAGAGCAAAGCTATAAAGTCACCGGGTGGTTTTGCTTAAATCTTTTGGATAAAGAAAGTTGACGCATTAATATGGATTGAAAAAAACGCCTCATCACGTTGCGGTTCTGGGTAGATTTTCCTGCGCAATTGTTATTGCTGAAACCTTCGGTGACGCTACCTTATTTCCGATAAAAAATTGTTGAATCAGCGGAAATGATTTTTCCATTCGCGCAATGCTGCGAAATTCTCAATCTCGTTTTGTCGCGCTGAAATTTTTCCTGCGGCAAACAGGCGCTGTACAACGTCAGCATTTCTGCTGCGCAAGAAAGGGTTGGTCTGTTTTTCCAGTAACATTTGACTCGGCACGGTGGGGATGCCCAGATTTCGTTTGTGCTGTTCGCGCTCGATACGGGAGATCAGGTCTGGATTAGACGGTTCGATTTCTTGTGCAAATTTGAGATTTGACATCGTGTATTCGTGGGCGCAATAGATTGTTGTATCGTCGGGCAGTGCCGCTAACTTATCCAGTGAATGCAGCATTTGCTCTGGCGTACCTTCAAAGATGCGTCCGCATCCGCCGGCAAATAACGTGTCGCCGCAAAATAACCAATGTTGCTTGGGTGCGAAATACGCAATATGTCCCAGTGTGTGACCAGGCACTTCCACTACGGATAAATTCAGGTTGATGCCGGGAACCGTAATTTGCTCGTCCTGGTGCAGCGGTCGGCTGACCGACGAAATCTGGTCTTTCGCTGGGCCGAATACAGGGACGGCAGCGTGTGCTAGCAAGGGAATCACGCCGCCAATATGATCTGCATGATGATGCGTGAGTAAAATAGCGGACAATACTAATTGGTGTGCAGCCAGTGCTTCCAGTATCGGTGATGCATCGCCGGGATCCACCACGGCAGCATGTTGCCCATCATGGATGATCCACAGATAGTTGTCGTCAAAGGCAGGTACAGTCAATATACTCAGGGCATTCTTCATAAATACGCATGGAACCATTGGAAAAAAACATTATAGACCTCGGCGAGTGGTTGGCGCTGCCGGCGGGGCGTTATATCCGTGAATGGGAACAGGTCGTACTTGATCGCATGACGGTGGATATCTTTGGCTTTAATGCTGTGCAGATAGGCTTTCCGCAAATCGATGCGCTGGCAGCCAGCCGTATGCCCAATCGCTGGCTGACAAACGCCATGTCGCCAATGGATCAGAGTTGCAATGCAAGCAGACCTATTGTGCTGGTGCATGACTTTGCTGAATTGCCGTTTGATTCGCATAGCATTGATCTGGTGGTGTTGCCGCACGTACTGGAATTTTCTTCCGAGCCGCATCAGATTTTGCGCGAAGTTGAACGTGTCTTGATACCCGAAGGACGCGTCATCATCAGCGGCTTCAACCGCGCAAGCTTGTGGGGACTGCGGCAGGCAACTGGACGCCTGACAAAGAATTACTATCTGCCGCGTACGGGCGAATTCATTAGCTATCCGAGAATGAAGGATTGGTTGAAATTACTCAATATGGAAATCGGTGCCAGCGAATTTGGTTGCTACGTCCCACCATTTAAATCGGAGAAATGGTTGCAGCGCTATCACTTTATGGAGAAAGCGGGGCCACGTTGGTGGCCGTATCTGGGCGCTGTGTATATGGTCCAGGCTGTCAAGCGGATTAAAGGCATGCATCTGATCGGGCCAGCCTGGAAGCAAAAAAGGATCGCGCGTGGAAGTGCGCTTCCTGTCGCAAATAAAGCCAATAAAACGAATAAATAAGTATGGATAAAATTGAAATATATACCGACGGTGCCTGCAAGGGAAATCCTGGTGTGGGTGGTTGGGGGGCGTTGCTGGTCGCCGGAAACAAAGAAAAGGAATTGTTTGGCGGAGAGAAAGACACAACCAATAACCGTATGGAGCTGATGGCGGTCATTCAGGCGCTGGG
>JAGWUK010000159.1 GCA_028868455.1 Burkholderiales bacterium
ACAGCCATGCTGACCGCCGCAACGGCACCCCATTTGCCCACCGCAAGCTCCCAGCCTGAGACCGGATTCATCATCAGCGGTTCCAGCGAACCACGCTCACGCTCGCCTGCCGTGGTATCAATGGCTGCGTACAATCCGCCCAGCACAACCGCCATCAATACCATCATCGGCACCATAGCGGTCAGCGTGGCCTTACGCTCTTCCGGCCTTTGCAACTGACGTTCGCGGATATCAATCAGCTGCAATAATTCTGTCGAGACGCCGCGCATGGTCAGGTTCATCATCGCTGCCTCTTGCGAATAGGCTTCCAGCAATCGCCTTAACGGTCGCAAACCAAACTCAGCCTGACGATTCGACGTGTCGTACGCCATTTCCAGACTTACTTTATCGCCCTTGGCCAGATTCGCACCGAAGTCCTTTGGAACCAGCAGCACCGGTTGATCCAGCTCCTTGTTGCGCAATTGTGCTTCGTAATTCGCCGGCGCTTTCTTGATCTGATAGCCCTGACGCAGGATGAAGTTTTCCAGTCCGGGTGCATTTTCAATGCCGACAGCCAGCACCGTGCGTTTCTCTTCCTGCGACTCTACCTGCGACAATACAGCCGAAAAAATCACCAGCATCACAGGCACGCCAAGTACAGAGCTGACCAGCGCCACCATTAAGGTACGGCGATCACGCAAGGCATCCTTCACTTCTTTTTTAAAAATCGCCCACATCGCTTTCATGACATATCCTTTGCGATCGCGTTGACCGGATGCAAAAATGCCAGCTGGACAAACGCATCTTCAAAATTCGACTCACCGGCTTGCTGCAATAATTCCGGCACAGTTCCTCTCGCTACCGTGCGGCCTTGTGCGATGACGACGACCTGATCGCACAAACGCTCAACCTCCTGCATGATGTGGGTGGAAAAGATGATGCATTTTCCACCGCCCTCCGGCGATCGCAGCCAACGCAAAAATTCGCGCAAGGCTCGCGTTGCCACGACGTCGAGACCATTGGTCGGCTCATCCAGAATGATGTTTTGCGGATCGTGCACCAATGCTCTGGCCAGCGCAGTTTTCATGCGTTCACCCTGACTGAAGCCATCGGTGCGGCGATCCAGTATTGTCTCCATCTCCAGCCAATGCGCCAGCTGGCGCGTACGCTGCTCCACCTCGGTCATTTCCATGCCGTGCAAGACGCCGTAGTAATAAATGTTTTCCCGTGCAGTCAGACGCGGCGATAAACCGCGTGCATCGGACAACACTCCCATGCGCGATTGGGTCGATCGCACCCCGGCACGCACCAGCATCTGATCCACCATCACATCACCCTGATCAGCTTCGAGCAAGGCCGCGACCATGCGTAGCGTCGTCGTTTTACCGGCACCATTCGCCCCCAGCAAACCAGTGATGCAACCATCATTGGCCGTAAAACTGACGCCATCGACTGCCTTGATGGATTCGGGCTGGCGCTTGGTCAATCCCAATTTTCCGGCCAGCGCCGCCCAGCCGCTACCAGCAGACTTCCCTTTGCGGACAAATTGTTTATGCAAATCGTTGACGACAATCATGGCTGAGCTCCTTTCTGCCTGGCAGGCGGTGCGGCGTCCGGTGGCAGCGCAGCAGAAGGTGGCATCCAGGCCAGAGGTCGGGGAATTTGCCGCACACAACGGGTATCGACCTGATTGGCCAAACGATCTTCTTTCGCGTTCAGGAACCTGTACACGACATCGCGCACGCAACCCTGTCCCAGCAAACCGTGGCCAGCGTTTTGAATGACGACATGGTGCGCCTGCGCGCCGAGTGCCTTGGCAACGGCTGCACCATGTCGTGTCGGCGTGACAGGATCAATGCCTCCGCTCAATAACAGCACCGGGGAAGCACTGACAGGTATCGTAAAGAATCCGGGAGGAATCGTCGCATGCGGCCATTGCCTGCATGTGCGCTGATACATATCGGCCATCATTTTTTCAAATTCATCATCGCCGGGCAAATCGCCGGGACGGGCAAAGGCTTCGCCGCACCAGACAGAAAAATGCATGCCATACACAATATCGCCAGGGCCGGGCAGACTGGTAGCGCCGCTCAGGCTCACCAAAGGCGCATAATTGCCCTGTTCTGCCTGCGTCAATGCATACGGCAATGCTGACACGCTGACCGCAGAATAAAGCGTTTTATGCACCAGTCCATACAGCATGTCGCGCGTCATTTGCAAATGCATCAAACGACCCGTGCGCGGATGCACCACGCTGATTTGCTGCGGCAAACTGGCGAGTAATTTTTTCCAGTGTTGTGCGAGATCAGGATAGGCTGCGCGACATTGCGTGTGCTGTTCGCAGTCGGCAAACAAATCGTTCAACGCGGTTTGCGCATCTGCCGCTGGCAAACGCATATCCGGCGGCACAACGCTATCCAGCACGAGCCGCCGCACTGATTGCGGAAACTGCCGCAAATATTCCAGGCCGACGCGCGTGCCATATGACACGCCGACCAGATTGATCTTGCCATACCCCTGTTGCTGACGCACGGCTTCCAGATCCTGCACCGCGATACTGGTACTGAAATACCGCAGATCGCCATAGGGTAACGCTTGTAAATCTTTGAGGCACGCTGTGGTAGCGGCATCCATTTGCTCTTCGCTGAGCATCTGCTCAGAATGCTCCAGTGCCGGACAATGCAAGGGCGCGCTGCGTCCGGTGCCGCGCTGATCGACAAACACGAGGTCGCGCCGGCGATTCAGGCGTCCCAGCATGGATTGCCCCCAGCCAGCGACATCAATCGCACTTTGTCCCGGCCCACCCGCCAGCAGAAAAACGGCATCCTGCAATTTATTACGATCCTGCGAAGGAATCACCGCGAAATGAATGGCGATTTTCTTGCCGTCCGGTTGTTCCGGATTCAAGGGCCGCTGAACTGATCCGCATTGCACTTCCTGCGGAAAATCGGGCAAACGACAGGCAGTAGTCGCCGCTTGAATGCTGACGGAAGCCAGCAGTGCCAAGAGGCCGCTACTACCAAGTAAAGCGAGTTTAAGCAAAATACGCCTCCCTGTTAAATTGTTATGTGAACAGGAAAAATGCAAAATTGTTCCGGCAAGACATAGCGAAGACGGCAGTAAAAAAGATCGATCGGGAGCCATAACGCTGCGGTGACAGTTTTGCGTCCATCCACTGAATAAAGCAAACAGGACTGACACAAAATGTCCGGCCCGCATCTTGATGGGTCGCCTTGCCATTTTGTATAAGTCCTGATGCCTCAGTGTAAATCTTGCCTGAAATGAAAGCAAAGCATTTTGGCATGTCTGACAAAAAGGAAAACCGCTTTCTTGAGTATCAACGCACAATGCTTACCGCGAGGTAAAGCGACGAACGCAGCGCAAACCGTCGCACGACAAGGAGCGACACCGCTGCGCTGGCGGTTCAGTGCAAGTCCTGTTTAATCGGTGCTGAACATAAGGTCTTGCTGTGCCGGCTGGTTCGTCAACCCCAGTAACAAGGATTTGACAGGCGCAGGCAAGGCTGCATCCTGAATCGTATGCAAGGGATACCAGACATACTGGTCGTCGGCGATCATGGCCTGGCGCCGCTTCAATTGCACAAGGACTGGCTGTATGTGCAATTTAAAATGCGTAAACACATGACTGAATTCTGGCAATCTGGCCGCACTATGGACTTCGCCAAACGGCAACGCCAATCGGCTGCATGCCTCTGTTTGCGCAGCTATCTGCAAACGCACATCGTCGTGCGCATCGTCGCCACGTTCGCGCATGCCGTCGACTTCCGGCAAGGAAAGCAATCCGCCCCAGATACCGGTTTCCGGCCGCCTTTGCAGCAGCACATGATCATCGTGCAGCAGCACCAGCATTAACGCCTGTTTGATTTTTTGCGCTTTCCTTGGTTTTCTGACCGGCAGTTCCGCCGTGCGGTTTTCGGCAAATGCCACGCAACGCAGCTGCAAAGGACAGCGTTCGCAAGCCGGTTTGCTCCGCGTGCATACGGTTGCGCCGAGATCCATCAATCCTTGCGTATACGATTCAATCCCTTGTTGCGGCAACAGCGCCTGTGCTCTTTGCCACATCGCGTCTTCAACCGGTTTGCTGCCTGGATAAGCATCGACGCCAAAAACGCGCGCAAAAACGCGTTTGACATTCCCATCCAGAATGGCGGCCACAGTGCCATAAGAAAACGCGGCAATCGCTGCCGCGGTTGAACGGCCTATACCCGGCAATAGTTCCAGCAGCGCCGGATCAGCCGGAAATTGCCCGCCGTATTGCTCGACCACCTGTTTTGCGCACTGATGCAGATTGCGCGCTCTGGTGTAGTACCCGAGTCCGCTCCAATGCGCCATCACGTCTTCAGCACTGGCAGCAGCCAAGTCGGCAACGGTAGGAAAGCTCTGCAAAAAACGCTGATAGTACGGAATCACCGCCGCGACCTGCGTCTGCTGCAACATGATCTCGGACAGCCAGACACGGTAAGCATCGCGACTGAGTTGCCAGGGTAAGGCGTGGCGTCCGTGCTGTTTTTGCCAATCAATGACTGCAGCGGAAAAAGACGGATCGATAAGCGACGCATCAATAGAAAAGGCGGCCGTAGCCGCCGGAATACGACGTTTCATAGTGAATTAAGCCGCGACCTTGAGTACTGACAATTCCGCCGACAAGGCATTTTTTAATTTGTCTTCGAGTTCCGTCAAGGCTTTTTTCTGCGCGTCCACATCAGCCTGCATGGCTTCGAACGAGTGGATTTTATCCTCCAGACTGTCGGTGGCGACATGGATGCGCTGGATGGATTGCATGCGGTTTTTCAACTGCCCTTTATGCTCGCGTATCTGTGCTTCCAGCGGTGCCATGACAACTTTCTGCCAGGCTTCCACATCGCGGTTTGCCTGCAAAAAGCTTTGCTTGACGCGCGCTGCGACCGAATCAAAGAACTTGTGCATCAACACCACTTGCGGCGTCGTCAGCAAAGTCGCCGTATTGAATTGCTTGTGATAGACCGCTTCAATGGCATCGATTTCCTTGACGTATTTTTCCAGAGAAAACGGCATCGGCGACGACAATGCCAGTCCATGTTCCGTCGAAAATTTACGGTACATGACCACCATCATTTCAAATATCTCATCGGTCTTTTTGTTCGATGTCTGCAGGTTCAGCTTCACCTGATGAAAGAACTGCTTGACCGCATCGCGCAAACCGATCGAGAACATACTTTTTTCCATGGATTCACGCGATTTGCGGATTTCTTCGCGCAGAATATCCATGCCGAGGCTGGTATACACTTCGGTCGAGAGTTTGGTGAACACGGCACGCGTACCCTGCATGCGGATCAGGCTGGCATCGAATTCTTTTTTCTCTGCGTCGATGCGCTTCATCATGTGTTCGATGACATTCATGTTCTTGCCGCGCAGGCTCTTTAATTCCAGCATTTGCTCGACGACGCTGCGGCTGCGCGCCGAGATCACGGCTTGCTGCCCGTTAGTGATTTCGGCGATTTCACTGGCCAGTTGTGCACGGATAATGTCTTGCTTGGCCGGGATCAGTTCTTTGGATAACGCATATTCCAGCGTCGGCAAGCGGCTCTTGGCCAGCAAGGGCGCATCTTTGTTGATCTTGGCGACCAGGCCTTTTTGAGCGGACACCGGAAACACCTGTTTCTCATCCAGTGCCAGCGTGTGCGAAACGGTTGCCACCTGACGCTTGATCTGCGTCTCGATTTCTTCCGCTGTGCGCAATTCGTCCCACATGCTGTCGATCTTGTTCAATACCACCATGCGGCCTGGACCGCCGCCGATGTGGTTACGCCAGACGTCGATATCGCTCTTGGTCACACCGGTATCGGCAGCCAGAATAAACAGAACGGCATGCGCATTCGGGATCAGGTTCAGTGTCAGTTCTGGCTCAGTACCGATCGCATTTAAACCTGGCGTATCAACAATGATCAGACCTTCTTTTAACAGCGGATGCGGGAAATTCACGATCGCGTGCCGCCATTGCGAAATTTCGACCAGGCCATCCTCATCGACTTCCAGTGCGGCGTCCGGATCGTTTTCGTCGAAAAGTCCGTAATATTTGGCGACTTCGATACTGACTTTTTTCGTCAGGCTGACTTGTTTGAACGCTTCCAGCATGCCGTCGCCGGAATTGATGTTCAGCGGCAGTACGGTCCAGACATGGCTTTGCCCTTTGTAATCACTGGTCGACTGCGCTTCTGCGCGGGTTTCTATCGGCAATAAGCGTATGCAGGGCGGAATGGTATCGTCGTACAGCAACTCAGTCGGGCACATGGTCGTGCGACCTGCCGATGAAGGCAAAATGCGCTGGCCATATTCGGCAAAGAAAATCGCATTGATCAGTTCGGATTTACCGCGTGAAAATTCGGCGACAAAAGCGATGGACAATTTATCATCAACAAGCCGCTCCATCAGGCGTCCTATGCGCTGGTCACTGGCGGCATCGGCCATATCCGATCCATGTATCCATGCGCGATACTGCTCAAGCGCACTCACCACACCCTTGCGCCAGTCGCTGTACTCCTGGAATTTCTGAACCAGATTGCTCATGTTCCCCTCAGTTAATTTTTTAGTCTCTTAGAAGTATATATGGAAGCGTAACAAAAATACGCGCAAAACCTATTTTTGCCACGTTTTCCCGCATACAAACTATCGGAACAGACGCAAATTTGCCCTGCAAATGCATGCCAGCGCTGCCGGTACAATCTTGTTTCCGCGTGGGAAAAGCGTCGCAGTGGCGGATCTTTCCAGTATCGACCGGTTTATTTTTGACAATGCGCGCAATAAAAACTGCTGCGCTGGCCTTGTCGTATTTGCTTCACAATTTGCCCACAGATG
>JAGWUK010000160.1 GCA_028868455.1 Burkholderiales bacterium
CAAACGCACCGCCGGCATAATAGCAAGCCAGCCATTTGCCTTGCGGATAGTCGCCCTCAAACTTCCACTCAACAATTCGATGACGCCGGTTTTCGCGGACCGACGTCGGCTTCAATATCTCCAATTGCTCAGGTGGCGCCTGCATGAACCCGACGGACGACAAGGCAACAGGTCTCGCTACCTGAGCTTGCCAATCCGGGTCGGGAGAATTTATTTGCAGATATTTTGCTGAAACCGTTTCAGGACATACGGCAGGTGACGGCACGGAGGATTCTGCCTTTGCGATCAGACTCAACGAAATTCCGGCAATGAACATCCACTGGCGATAAGGTATGTACAAACAAGAATGGAGGGACATCATATCGTCCACTTTGAACAGATGTATGGCATTTCTTTTCCCCGCAATGATTGTGAATCACGTAGCCGAAACACGATGGTTTCCGGCTTTCGGGGAATTATAAAAAATGACAAAATTACATTGTCAAAAAATTACAATCGCTTACATGCGAGCCTGATGACAATTGCATCAGAAGGCATGCCTGCGAAAGTAATCAATCGGATGATGAGGGCCAAAATGACACCACGAGTGACGTGCGCGTCCAGTCTTAACCTGTTTCTGATGCATCACGCCAGTGTGATCCGGTTACGCCCACTTTGCTTGGACACATACATTGCTGCATCAGCGACGTCGAACAATTCATCGGCATCGGTCGTTAATTCCAGGTCCGCAACACCGCCGGAAAAGGTCACGGAAAAACTGAGTTCTTCGGAATGTTGCTGAATTTTGGCAAAAGCAATCCTGACCTGATCCAAAACGCGACGCGCTATGGTCGCCGTTGTATCCGGGAAAATCACGGCAAATTCTTCACCGCCATATCGACCAACGATATCGCTGCGGCGCAAACGCTGACGCAACAAGCGCGCCAAAGTGCGCAGCACCTGATCTCCGGCCGGATGACCATAGGAATCGTTGATCTGTTTGAAATTGTCCAGATCGATCATCGCCAGCGCCAGCGGCGATCCATTCCGACCGGCTTGCAAAATTTCAGAGGCCAGTTGCTCCTTGATGGCCGTGTGATTGTAGAGCCCGGTCAGACCGTCGCGCATAATCAATGCGCGCAGCGAGCGGTAACGTTCTGCTCTGGTCGCGAGGGAGGAAATTAAATATTCGGACGCAACCGGCTTGGTAATGAAATCGTCCGCACCGGCGCGAACGGCTTCCAGTTGTTTGCTCAGATCGTCTTCACTCGATAAAAATACGATAGGGACATCGACATACGAATTATCCTGGCGAATAATCCTGGATAACTCCACGCCGCTGCATACCGGCATATAGATGTCCATCAGCAACAGCTCTGGCCTGAAGTCTGTCATGACGCTCAGTATCTCGGTCGGATCATTGAGCAAACGCACATTCATCCCGGCATCACGCAAAATTGCACCGTAGTATTTCGATGTCACCGTGTCGTCGTCGATAATGAGTATGCGATATCCTTTACTCTCGTCATGCGTCAGGATGGCATCGATCCTCTCGGTCAGCGCGACCACATCAACCGGCTTGGTAAAGTAGCCATCGCCATTCGCACGCACGGCTAATAAGCGCGATTCAAAACTATTGGATTTGGAGACAAAAATCGTTGGAATACGCAAGCGTTCAATCTGCTCGACGCGGGCAATTTCTTCCACGCCGGCGATCTTTCCTTCCGGGAAACTGAGTTCGATCACGATGACATCCGGGCGCCGGGTACCGACAGCGACCGCCATGGATTTCAGATGCTGTATCAACACAACTTCGTAACCGAAATGTTCCAGCTGCGCCGTGATTGCCTTATTTTGCAACTCGTCTTCGTCAACCAGATAAATCAGGCGAGGATCGCCCATGTATTTTTCTTTTTCCTGCGTCGTTTCGGCTATACCGTTAATCGGTTTATCCTGCCGCAACAAGGCGGTCGAAAAAAAATCGTGGACTTCATTGACGTAGGATTGCAATTCCGCCGCTGGCCAGGCGGCGCCTTCCAGATAGGGTTTGAGCTTTCCTTCAAAAACACGCGCCTGCGTTCCTAAATCAGCAAAACCGAACGTTCCTGCGGAACCTGCCATCGTATGCAGATGCCGATGCAGTTCAACTATGGGTTCTTTGTCGGCCGGATCTTTCTGCATCCTGAAAAGCGCGTCAGTGATTTCATCAATCTTTGAAGGCAGTTTTTGAAGAAACACAGCTTCCAGCGCGCGCAGTTTCTCTTGCAAACTATCATTCTTGTCCGACATTTACATCTTCTCCTGCCATAATTTTCGCACCTGGGCGGACAACTCCATAGGGTCAAAGGGTTTCGCAATGACACCGATGGCACCAAGGGATTTGTAGTATTCCATTTCTGAAGATTGCACCTTGGCCGTCATGAAAATCACCGGCGTCGCCGATGTGGCGGGTAATTTACGCAATTCGGCCAATGTCGTCGGCCCATCCATTGATGGCATCATTACATCAAGAAGCAGCAAATCGGGAACAAAACCAGCTTTAATCTCGTCCAGCGCTTTGGCACCTGAACCGCAAGTTTTCAAAGAGAATCCGCCAACCACTTCCAATGCAATCTGGGCAACAGTCTGTATGTCGGGATCATCCTCGACATACAAGATGCTGGCAAGCGTTGCTGAGGTCATCGTCACTCCTTTTGGTGAGGCAATACAGATGGAGCCAGCATAAATCAAGATTGCCTTCAAAACAATCAGATTCCTGCCGCAGCGTTGATATTCGCCAAGAATGGCACGCTTTCCAGACGCGGATAGTTTTTGCATTCAGGCGTTTATGCGCCAACTCTGCCGCAATGTGCGCCAGCGCACTTTGCGTGGTGGCGCCTGATTGAAGTACGTTGACGTCAAAGCGACATCAGCCAGCTTGTTCATCATTTAACAATGCAAAATGGCGCCAAAGCAGAAACTCTGGCGCGCTCCGCCTTCACAGTATCCGGTTTATTTCAAAGAAAAATCCACGCGATTCGGGCTGCCTTTGTCCTTGATTCCGTCGGGATTGAGTTTGGGCGCAACCAGAAACAAGCGATCGCGCTGAATGCCACTGACGTCTTCGAGGTAGTCCCGCACTACATCGGCACGTTGTTGCGCCAGAGCACGCAAGGCTTCCGGGGTCACGACGGTGTTTTTCAGTATCAACTGTTCGGCGTCAGCAGTGGGCAATGTTTTGGCAATGCCGATCATATTGCGTGGTTTATCAAATTTCTCTGCCTGATAAACCTGTTCTATATATTTCTTTTTATCTTCGTCATTCAATGTGACGCTGTCTTTTTTGATGCTACGGTCTTTCTGACGCAGTTCACGCCATTTAAGATCACGCATTTTTTGCGTCAGATAAAACTCCCGCAAACCCGCGCTGTCACTGACGGGATCGATACGACCCACGATATCAAGCTTGAGCCCGCTACGATTCTTGAGTGCCTTTGCCAGACTATCGAGCTTGGTAATGGTCGCTGGTGTTAACACGGTGAGGCCGGGTGAAAATTCAGCGTAAGCCAGTTCTTCGCCGCCGCCAAACATGGAGCCAAGCAGCGCAAATGGCGAAGTCACCGCTTTCGTGATGAGATTGACAAAGACGCGGAAAATAATGCCGCCAACAGAAAATTTCGGATCATTCAAAGAACCGGAAATAGGCAGATTGATCGCAATTTCCCCATCATTATCACGTAGCAAAGCGACAGCCAGCATGACAGGCAACTTGGTTGCCGTGGGGCTGTCGACCCGTTCGCCAAACGTCAACTGATCCAGCCTGATGTCATTTTCTGCCTGCAATTGCTGGTTCTCAATGTGATACGACACTTGCGTGGAAAGCTTGCCTTTTTCAATGGCATAACCTGCATATTTGGCCGCATAGGGTGTCAGACGCGTCAATTCCAGGCCCGTGGCGCTGCCTTTGATGTCGAGCAAAATCGGCGAAGACAGTGGATTAAGCGAACCAGAAATCACCAGCGGTGCATCATCGTCAATCTTGCCAGTCAATTCCACAGTCGCTGCTTGCGGCAGATCCGATGAAATGGCGCCAATATTACCGCTGACCGCCGTCAGATTGGCGCTGTAGTTGGGCTTGATGAAATTATCGGTAAAGTTAATATTGCCGCCATGCAGTGTCGTCTGCGCAATACTGATATGCATTGCCGGTTTGGCTGCGGCAAGCGGCTGCACGGAAGCATTTGCGGGCTGTGTTTCCGTCACGCTGGCGATTGCCACGTTCTGCACCGTGCCAGACGCAGATTCCGGACCCGCTTGCTCCGGTGTTGCCGTTGTCGCTTCATGCGACAGAATGTTTTGCAGATTCAACTTGCCTTTTTCGGACAAAATAGCGCGCGCATAAAAATCGTTCAGATCCAGCTTGCTGATTGCGACTTGTGGTGCCTGATTGCCAAAACTGGCATCAATGCCATTGAGTGCAATTTCTTTCCATTCCAGAAAATCCTCGGATGTCCCATTCTCCAGCACGTGGAAATTTTTCAGACTCACCAGGCCCTTGTAGCGGATCTGGCGCTGCGCATCGAGCAGATTGCTGATCGCAAATTGCCCTTTGACATCCGCCCGTCCTCTGGTCAGCGACACATTCAGATATTTAGAAAAATATGGATACAACAAGGCCAGCGGTAAGCCCTGTGCATCCAGTTTCAAGTCTGTTTTCTTTAACTGACTGGTGCTGCTGCCGCTGATTTCGAGCTTCGCCTTACGACTGAAACTGGAGTGCAGACTCATTTTCATGGCTTGCGACCAGTCGCTGCTGAATTGCTCAAGATGTAAAGAAACCGCATCGGCTTTGAGTTTGACTTCGGGCGTCACCGACTGATCATTCAGCGCCAGCGAACTATTTTTCAGATCAAATGCTGCCAACCCGAATTGCCAGCCAGCAGACGCTTTTCCTGTTGCCGGTTGCGTGTCCGCTACCGCATTGACAGGCGCAGGTAGCAGCCATTTTTGCAGATTCAATACTGCCTGCGGATCGCGTCGCAGATCGGTGGCCAGACCGTCCATCAGCAAACTGCCCGCCTGGATACGACGTGTGGCTGTGTCGAGCTTCAGCTTGGTCAGCGCCAGAGATTTGAGAGTAATGCCGCCGTCGCTGGCGGACTTACCTTTAATACTGAAGGCATCGAGTTTGAGCGCAAGATCATCCAGTTGGAACTGATTTTTGTCCGCATGAATATGCGAACTCAGATCAAGCTGGCCGCTGATTTTTGCCAAAATATGCTTGTTGAACAATCCCTGATATGCCGCCAAGGGGAGCGCCGTCAATTTCGCTTGTCCATCCACGATACCGCTCAACGCTTGTACTGTGCCGTTAAATTCCAGCTGCTCGCTTTGCTCACCGTGCAACCCGACCGTGACAGGAGAAGCAGGTGCGTCGGCTGCCGTACTCAATTGCCGGATGCTGACATCCATGTCTTGCGCACGCAACGAAAGCGCCGGTGTCGCATGTGCTGCGTCGCTGAGATGCACCTGGCCTTTTTGCACGCGAACTTCGCCAATACGTATCAACGGTAAAGGCTTGTTTTCCTTTTTGGTAAGCGCAGTGTCGGCGGTCGCGGGTTTGCTGCTGGCATTCAAACGCGCCCAGTTCAGGCGTCCTTGCGCGTCAACATCCAACCAGACTTCAGGTGCGCTGAAAACCACTTTATCGACCGTCGCGCTCGTGTTGAGCACATTGAATTGCGCGACATGCACCGTCATCTCCGCCATTTTCAACAAAGGTGAAGAATGCTTATCCTGCACATCCAGATCCTGCAGGCGAATGTCGCCTGCCAATAATAATTCCGGCACTTTTTCCTTGCTGCTAAAAGTCAGATCCAAGCGCGTCGACAACCGTGCGCGCTGGATTTGCACCGGCAGGGAAACCGGAATATATGGAACATAACTGGCCAGATCCAGTTGTTCCAGGTCGATCGCCAGCGTCATGTCTTTGCTTGAGGCAAACGGTCTGGCTCTACCCTTCAAAGAGAAATCCGCGCCGTTGATATGCGCCGATAATTTAGGTTCAACAAAGCTGCTGACCTGATTTGGGAAATTCGACAAGAAAGGCACACCCAATTGCAGCGCATCGACACTGATTTTCTTATTCACGACCTCATCGTCAATCAAGATCGTGCCGTTGCTCAGTTGCAGATTGGCGAGCGAAAAATGAAAAGGGGATTTCCCTTTCGGCATCGCATCGATTTTCTTTTGTATATCACTGAAATTGTACTGATCTTCCTTGTCGGCGTGACGTCGCACAATATGTATGCTCGGTTCGCTGAGGCGAATTTCGTCAATGATCAATGCCTGACGGAATACGGACGCCAGCGACAGATTAAGCACCAATTGCTTCACTTTCACGGCCGGCGTATGCTGATCTGGTTCGTACAGAGCAATGCCGTCCGCGGTCAACGTCAGCGTAAACGGGGAAAAATGCAGATCGGTGATTTCCAGCTTGCGGCCAATTTGTTGCTGAACCTGCTCCGCTGCAACGCGCTTGACGTAGCCGGGCAAAAAGGCACAGCTCAAACCGGCAAACAGCAACACCACAACGACAAGACCCGCCAGCCAGCGTCCCATGTGCCAGCGTCGGCATGTGCTCAATATTGTTTGTGCCAGTGTTGTCACGATCAGCCTCGGTAGGAAATTTTTATCAGTGCGTGTCGAAGTTTTGTCTGCATGTTGCGGTGCCTGCTGCCGTACTTTTCGCCTGTGGGTCGCGACGATAGTCAGGCGCAAAAACGGGCAACGAATTCGCT
>JAGWUK010000161.1 GCA_028868455.1 Burkholderiales bacterium
GGCATCGGTCATGGTTGGAGCCATCCAGAACGCTTTCAGAACTGTTGCCGCCTTCCGTACACGCCAGAACGACCAGGCCTTAAAAAAAACCAGGGTCCAGCTCAGCACTGACATGATCAACAATAGCCATCCAATCAGATGGCCGATCTCGTCAGAGTGCGCCCAAAAATGTGCGATAGCCGGCGTCATTGCGTACGTCGATCAACGCAGCCCGAGTACATCGTACATATCAAACAAACCACTCGCTTTGTCTTTCAGAAAACGTGCTGCCCGCAGACTGCCGTGTGCATAGGTGACGCGGCTCGAGGATTTGTGGGTAATTTCCACACGCTCGCCGATACCTGCAAACATGACCGTGTGATCTCCAACGATATCGCCACCGCGTATCGTGGCGAAACCAATGGATGAAGGATCACGCTCGCCAGTGACACCTTCACGCGAAAACACACCAACTTCATTCAGGTCACGACCCAATGCATCGGCGATGACTTCGCCCATTTTCAAAGCAGTGCCAGAAGGAGCATCAACCTTATGCCGATGATGCGCTTCGATGATTTCGATATCGTAGCCCTGAGCAAAACTCTTCGCTGCCATTTCCAGCAATTTCAGCGTGACATTGACGCCCACGCTCATGTTTGGCGCAAACACGATGGCGGTCTTTTGTGCCGCAGCGGCGATAGCTGCCTTACCTTCGTCATCAAAGCCGGTTGTACCGATAATCATCTTGATGCCGTGCTCTGCACAATAAGCAAGATGCTTCAACGTTCCCTCTGGACGCGTAAAGTCGATCAGATATTCTGCAGTCGCCAGCGCTTTGTCAAAATCCGATTCAATCAGGATGCCGGAAGGTTTTCCGAGGCTCGCTGCGGCGTCGCTTCCCAAGGCGGGCGAACCTGGCACATCCAGTGCGCCTGCCAGTTCGATATCGTCAGTATTGCTGATCGCTTCAACCAGCATTTTCCCCATCCGCCCGGAGGCACCAGCGACTGCTATTTTTAATGCACTCATACTGCCATTCCTATTTTGTTTTTTTCTTGACCGGGCCATCCGTATCCACGACCGATTCAACGCGATTCTGTCCAAGAGCGGATTCGGTGATACGCGCCAGGTATTCTTTTTCGTTCGGCAAATTACCGCCTTCAAATTTGCTCATCAAATTATTTTTGAAATACACGGTGACACGGCTGGTAATCTGATCTCCATTCGGCTTGGTCAGACGGAAAGGATAGTCCCAGCGATCTTCATGGAACATATCTGTCAACAAGGCAGTTCCCAGAATAAAACGTACTTGCTCACGCGTCATTCCTACTTTCAGTTGCGAGACCATTTCTTGAGAAACGAAATTTCCTTGCTGAATAGAAACGCGATACGGGGAGATATAACCCAAAAATTTGCGCACCCCGGTACGCGTCGTCACTTGCGTTCCGGCTGCGGCTTCAGTCGTCGCTTTTTCTTGCGACTGCGCCAGTAAAGGTGTTTTGGATGAACAAGCAGACAAGCATGTAACCAGCAGACACACTGCCAGTCGGCCAGCCTTACCCCGGAGAGATTCTGAAAACAACAATCGCATAGGTAACCTCAGTAAATGAGCAACATGCCCTAAAACCCGATATCATAAAGCAGATAGCCATCTTTTGACCGAAAACATGACAAACAGCACTCCCAACCTGAAAGCCAGCGGCCTAAAAGCGACTCTGCCCCGCTTAAAAATTCTGGAAATTTTCCAAAGTAGCAAAGTACGCCATCTGACCGCAGAAGATGTCTATAAGATCCTGCTGAATGAAAATATGGATGTTGGCCTGGCGACGGTGTATCGCGTTTTGACGCAATTTGAGCAGGCAGGTTTACTTAACCGTAATCATTTTGAAACCGGCAAAGCCATCTTTGAACTGAACGAAGGCTCACATCACGATCATCTGGTTTGCCTGGATTGCGGCCGCGTCGAAGAATTTTACGACGAGCAAATTGAAAAAAGACAACAAGCCATCGCTCTGGAGCGGGGATTTCAGATTGCCGAACATGCATTGGCGATCTATGGCAATTGCACCAAAGCCAATTGCGAACATAAGCAGGACTGACGAAAAACATCCCGACGGCGTTATAGCTCCTCGTCGTAGATGGGTACGATGCGTACCGACTTCGTCGCGATGGTGTAGTCGGGAATTCAGACAACAAGTTGTCTGCCGGCGTAACGGGCTTCCCTTGTAAGGGAAGTTTCCTCAGCCCCAAAGGATGCTTCGCCCCGCTGGAACCATGTTGCGTAAGCCCTAAGAAAAACTGAGTTCAGACACAAGCACGCCGACGGTACTTGATTATCCGCGATAGAAGGGCGATTTATTTGTCCAGCTTGGCAACCACGCCAGCTACCGTATCAAGAATTTTCTGCGCATTAAATGGTTTCAGCACGAAACCGTGGATGCCGGTTTTCACTGCTTCCATGATCGTTTCCTGATCTTTATTTGCAGTTACCATCAGCACGCGCGTGTCCGGCAACATTTCCCTGAATCGTGGCAGCACTTCGAGACCACCGACTTTGGGCATAACGACATCAAGCATGACGATATCGGGTTTCAGTTTCAGCGCCATGTCCAGTCCAACTCCGCCATCTGTCGCTTCACCAACGACGCTGTAGCCTTCGCTACGCAAGACCACTCTCAATACTTCACGAGTAATTTCGTTATCGTCAATTAACAATATAGAAACCTGCTTGTTTGATTTCATGTTCATGATCGCTTATTGGCTCAATGCGTTGGAAAGTAACTTTGCGGTGATATCGACAATCGGGATCACTCTCTCATAGGCCATACGGGTTGGGCCAATCACACCCAGTGTGCCTACAATTTTTCCGTTGATATCGTAGGGAGCCGTGACCACGCTCATCTCTTCCATCGGTACCAGCTGAGATTCGCCACCGATAAAAATCTGCACGCCAGTCGCCTTACTGGAAACGTCCAGTAATTGCATCAGGCTGCTTTTTTGTTCAAACATGTCGAACAATTTGCGCAGTGACGTCATGTTGGACGACAAATCAACGACATTCAGCAAATTCCGCTCACCAGAAATCACGACCTCATCGGCACTGTCTGTCATTGCGTCACTACCGGCTTCGACCGCAGCCTGCATCAGACGCGTCATATCATTTTGCAACTGTCGCAGTTCAGCATTGATGCGCATACGTGCATCATCAAAACTGAGACCGCCGAAGTTCTGGTTCAGGTAATTCGCTGCCTGTACCAGTTGCGAAGCGTTGTAATCCACATCCGTCAGCAATAAGCGATTGTGTACTTCACCCGTCGGCGCGACAACCACCAGCAGAATTCTTTTCTCAGACAGACGCAGGAATTCAACCTGTTGAAAAATGGAAACACTACGAGGTGTCATGACGACACCCGCAAATTGCGTCAGCGACGATAAAATCTGCGCCGCATTGGCAATGATTTTTTGTGGCGGATTGGAAATCAGGTTGGGTTGCAGGCGCGACTCCAGGCCAACTTCATCAATCTCCTGAACGGTGAGTAATTTATCAACAAAAACACGATACCCTCGCGGTGTGGGTATCCGCCCTGCCGACGTGTGCGGACTGGCGACGAATCCCATCTCCTCCAGATCGGCCATCACATTCCGGATTGTTGCCGGCGACAATTCCAGCCCGGAAATTTTGGACAAGGCGCGCGAACCCACGGGTTGACCGTCAGCGATATATCGCTCAACCAAGGCTTTTAAGAGAGTTTGTGCACGAGTATCAAGTTGCATGGTTTTATTCTATGCGAGCAAACGCAGTATGAACACAGGAAAATTCACAACCATTGTGTCACATCATGCAAATGACGGAATTCTGCATCGGGTTGAACATGCGGTGAAGCGCTGTCTTCCAGCTTCAGCCCCGAACGGTTCATCCATCCGCCAAGCAATCCTGCCTGCTGCGCGCCTTGCACATCCAGCAACAAATCATCACCGATATACAGAACATGTTCTGGGTCTACGTGCAAAGCCTCACACGCCGCATGAAAAATGCGCGGATCAGGCTTGGCGCAACCGAAACGATAAGCGGCAATTGAAACTTTAAAATGTGGTGCAAGCCCAATTGCTTCAAGATTGGCAAAACCGTTCGACACAGTACCCAGCGGCAGGCGCTGTGCAAGTGCCTGCAAACCTGGCTGCACATCTTCATACAGCTGGACTTGATTTCTGGCATGCGCAAATACCTGCATGGCGCGATCCGCCTGGTCCTGATTTTCTCCATGTTCAGCGAAAATCTGACTCAGCAAGGTATGTCGCAGTGCCCATAAGTCATATTGAAAACGCGTATCGGATGCCACCAGCGCGTTACGTTTTTCGCGCAATCGTTCCACGGTGTAATTTGCAGCCACCACAGGGACATGTTCCTGCATCCATAGCTGCAAAGTCGATTCGGCATGTCGGATGACCGGTGCAACCGGCCACAGGGTATCGTCCAGGTCCAGCAATACTGCTTTTATTATCATACGGAGTACTCAGTTCAATCTTAGAACGTTCATTCAAGCGTCCCGGCAGCGCCATACTTCCTTGCTGTGCAACACATACTGCGGTCGGCGTCGTGCCTTGCAGGAACAAATTTGCATAAGTCCTGAATCATTCAGGCGTTAATTATGGTCTAATCTTAGCAATCGTGTCACATCCAAATTTTTATGACTGCTCAGGCAAAAACCATTGCTCTTGTTGGTAAATACAACGCTGCCGGCATTACGGAGTCCATGACCGAACTGGCGAGCTTTCTGGATCATGCCGGCCATACCGTCATCGTGGAAGCTGAAACTGCGCAATACATCCATCTGAACGGCTTTGCCAGTATGCCAGTTCCGGAAATAGGCAAATATGCCGATGCGGCGATCGTCGTCGGCGGTGATGGCACGATGCTGGGCATCGCAAGGCAACTTGCTCCGTACAATGTTCCCCTGATCGGTATCAATCAGGGACGCCTCGGATTTATCACCGACATTTCACTGGATCGCATGATACCGGTGATTGCCGAGATGCTGGAAGGCAAATACGTTTCTGAACGCCGCAGCTTATTGCAGGCCATTGTCGTTCGTGATGGCGACCAGATATTCAGCGGCGTTGCGTTCAACGACATCGTGGTGGCGCGTGGTGCGGGCTCAGGCATGGTGGAATTGCGCGTCGATGTCGATTCACATTTCATGTACAACCAGCGCTCGGATGGCTTGATTGTCTCAACGCCGACGGGTTCCACGGCCTACGCTTTATCAGCCGGAGGACCGTTATTGCATCCGAGCCTGAACGGCATAGTGATGGTACCGATCGCGCCACATGCCTTGTCCAATCGCCCTATCGTCTTGCCTGAAAGCAGCGAGATCGTGATTGAAATTGTTGCCGGCAGAGATATCAGCGTCAATTTCGATATGCAATCGTTCGCCAGCCTGATGTATAAGGACAGGATCGCAATTAATCGCTCCGCCCATACCGTGACATTTTTGCATCCGCATGACTGGAATTACTACAACACCCTGCGCGAAAAATTACACTGGAATGAATATCCTTCCGTCGAAGGGGCCCTCAATTAAATTCTGAGTCTTCGCTGAAGCTTCCCCCAGAGACGACGATTGCACGTCATTGTGCGGTAATTATTTTTCGCCACGCTGCGAGAGTCAGGCGCCACAACATATAGCGCATGTTTTGCAGCCGTTGATAGAATAGCGTCTTCGCTGGTCTGGCCGGAAAATCGGCGCATACTCAGAATCTTTTGGTCCTAACCGACGCCTGACGTCCTGTTCAGATTTTTTACTCCTTGATGAGCCTATGCTGCGTACGCTTGCTATTCGTGATTTTGTAATTGTCGATGCGCTGGAACTGGAGTTTTCGCCGGGTTTCAGCGTCTTCACTGGCGAAACTGGCGCCGGAAAATCCATTCTGATTGATGCATTGGCGCTCGCCCTGGGGGGGCGCGGCGATGCCAGCATGGTACGGGAATCTGCCAGCAAAGCCGATATCTGCGCTGAATTCGCCATGTCGCCAGAAGCTGCTGCCTGGCTGGATGAAGCTGAATTCTCCAATCCCGATCAACAGTTGATGCTGCGCCGGACGATAGACAATGCAGGTCGCTCGAAAGCCTGGATCAATGGTATTCCGGCAACGGCCGCCCAGTTGCGCGAAATCGGTGACTTGCTGGTCGACATCCACGGCCAACATGCGCATCAGTCTCTGTTAAAACCGGAAGCACAGCGCGCTTTACTGGATACGCAAGGCGGATTGCAGGAATTGGCTGGTGACGTGGCACAACGCTATAAGCTCTGGCGCAACCTGATGCGACAACGCGAAGAGTTTGAACAAAATGCCAAGAATGTTTTGCAAGAACGGGAAAGGCTGGAATGGCAGGTCGGCGAGCTCGATAAATTGCAAATCAAACCCGGCGAATGGGAAAGCATCAGTCAGGAACACAGCCGCCTCGCGCATGCAGCGAGCTTGCTGGACGGCGCACAGGAAGCCGCCGCGCTGATTTCAGAATCAGATCATCCCGTTATGTCGCAACTGAGCGCTGTGCAGCAAAAATTATTGAAATTGCTGGACTACGATGCCGCACTGAAACCGGTGACGGATGCCCTTGAATCTGCCTGCATTAATTTGCAGGAAACCACCTATGCCCTGAACGATTATTTAAGCCGTACGGAACTTGATCCTGCACGTTTGCGCGAAGTCGAATCCAGGGTCGAGATGATCCACACAACGGCGCGCCGCTTTCATGTCGCTCCGGAAAAT
>JAGWUK010000162.1 GCA_028868455.1 Burkholderiales bacterium
GTTTTCGCATAGTCGCGGAAATCGTCAACCATGCGTTTCATGGAGGTGACCTGATTCACAATAGTGGTCGTGCTCTTGTTTAACATCGCCGCGTCGCTGTCGCTGAGTTTGTCGTGCAATTTCATTTGCAGGCGTTCAGCGGACAGCTGAATAGGTGTCAGCGGATTCTTGATTTCGTGCGCCAGGCGACGTGCTACTTCACCCCACGCAATGGAGCGTTGTGCCGAAATGATGTTGCTGATGTCATCGAAAACAACGACATAACCGCTGCCGGTTCCCACTGGCAGATGTGAGCCGCGTGCCAGCAATGTGATGCTCTGTCCGTCTTCGTTGGGCAGAGAGTCGCTGGCTTTTTCTTGCGGTTTTCCATTCTCAGGGCGAGGCACCTCGATTTGCTGTTGCCAGTGTTGCTCTTGCTCGCTGCCGCCGCCAGCCGCCGATTGTGCGTGTTGTTCGGTAAAGGCTTTGTCGATGGCGCTCGCGAACTCCTGCATACCGCGAATGCTGGCCAGCGGTTTGCCGATGTCATTTTCAAGCTTGTGCTGAAGGATGCGTTCGACCGATTCGTTACACGTCACCAGATGCAGGCTTTGATCCAGAACCATTACGCCGGCTGACATATTGGCCAGCACCGATTCCAGATAGGCTTTGGCATTTTCGAGCTCATTGCGATTTTTTTCCACGGTGGCGCGGGCATCGAAAAGCTGGCGCGTCATGGTATTGAACGATTGCGTCAGACTGCCCAATTCGTCCGAGCTGGTGACGATAGGGCGTGGCGAAAAATTACCTTCCGTGACGGCCTTGGTTCCTTCTGCCAGCAGCAACAGGGGGCGCGCCAATTCGCCGGAGATCAGAAACGCGCTGGTGATGGCGGCGAAAATCGCCAGCAGCAGCGTCAGCGTCAACGTAAAAATATACATGGTCTTCAGGCTCGCCCTGCCGATAGAGCGCACCTGATATTCGCTGGATGCACTGCGCAATGCTTCGGCATGCATGGCCAGATTGGCGGGCACCGGTTGTATCAATTGCAGATAATAGGTTTCGCGCTGCAGGGACGGGCCATTGTTGGTGTTTTGCAGCAGTACCACGACGCGTGAGCGCAGTATCTTGACTGGTTCTGGTGCCAATACCGGACGATTTGCGCCAGCCTGTGCATTCAGCTTGTCATTGTCGCTGGTATCGACTGGGGCGATGCTCTCGTCGGTTGCTGCGTAATACCGTGCATTGCGTGCCTGACGCAGCATATCGGCGGTGGGAAGCTCAGGTACAAGGCTGCCAACGTTTTCATTGGCGGTAGCGATCAGCCTGCCTTTACTGTTGACGATGGTGGCTTCCTGAATCTGGGTCCGCTCGCGCAGGCGTGACAACTGAATCGTGACCGAGCTTTCGGACGGGTCGTTTAATTCCGACGCCATTTCATGCGCTTTGACGCGCAAATCGGCCAGTAAAAAATCCAGGGCGCTGCGCCCCAGGTTTTTGCCGGAATCCAGCGCGGATTCAACTTTGACGTCAAACCAGGATTCAATGGAGCGCGAGACAAACTGCACCGAAACCACATAAATCACGCTACCCGGCAAGATACCGACCAACGCAAACAACAACACCAGTCGAGTCATCAGACGTGACCCAAACTCGCGCGAACGATAGCGGCTGAACAATCGCCACAGCAAGGCCATCACCAGCAGCACCAGCGCCAGCGCGACGACCGCATTGGCGCCCAGCAGCCAGCCATAGTAATGCTCAAAACTGGCCGAGTTGTCGGATGCGGTAGTCAGTAGAAACAGCAGGATACTCATCAGAGCACCGCCGATAATCAGGGCATACCGCAAAAATCTCGTCACTTGTCGTCTGCCTTGAAGGTAAAGCGCTTCCACCCTGAAGACAGTCTCCAGTCGCTGTTGTTGAGCGAAGTGATCACAAAGGTTTTTGGCAAATAGGTCAGATCCAGTTGCAGACGCACAGCAACGTTATAGACGGCACCGGGCGTCAAGGCGCTTTTTTCGGCGACAACCCAGCGGCGCGGACGCAGGACTAGTGCCAGGGCGTCTTCCAGCGTGGCAAAATTTTGCTGAAGGCCGCCATTATTGATGGTCGCCGTATATTGTCGCGTCCAGGTGTTGTAGCCGATTCTGACGGTTTGCACCGAGCGTATGGTTTTTTCGTCAAACCAGTACCAGCGTGGGCGCGTCAGCTCGACTTCGGTGGTAAACGATACCGGGATGTCACGTTGCGAAATCGCTTCGACCAGCGCATGGCTGAGTTCGAATGAAAAGCTGGCGGCGATGCGATAGCCTTCGTCGCTCGATTCCAGTTTGGCAGAGACCACTTCCGCATCTGCTGCCATCGCCGCTGGTGCGCTCAGCAATGCCGAAAAGGCTAACACCGAGGTCAGCAGTAGCCAGCGCAGCAGAGATTTTGAACGTCGAAGCATGCAATAAGCGAACAAAAACGAAAAAAGAATAAGTACGAATGATAGCGTGAACCTGCAGGAGCGAACAATTACTGTCAATCTTGCATCGGTTTTTCAAAAAGTGCGTAAAACAGGCCATCGTGCTCTGTCTTGCCATCCCCCTTGTCAGCCAGCGTCGGCAGCAATTGTCCGGGCGCTGCCAGCCGGATGGCGGCATTTCTTTCAGCAAAGGCAGCTGCCTGCGCTTCGGACTCGGCTGGCCAGATGGAACAGGTCACCATCAACATCTTTCCACCGGGTTTGAGCATGCGCCAGAGATTGTCCAGAATGCGGGATGACAATGCAGCCAGCTGGGCGGTGTCGGTTTTTCGCCGCAGCCAGCGACTGTCGGGGTGACGACGAACCACGCCGGAAGCCGTGCAGGGCACGTCGGCCAGGATACGGTCGTAGGGTTTTCTGTCCCACCAGCCAGAGCGACTGGCGTCACCGTCTTTGATGGCGGCAAATAATTTCAGGCGTGCCAGATTATCGTGAATACGCTGTATCCGCACGGGGTCGGTATCCAGTGCCAGCAGTTCGATGTCGGCCAGTTCCAGCAGGTGTCCAGTTTTACCGCCAGGTGCAGCGCAGGCATCCAGAACGCGCATGCCATCCTGTATGTCCAGTAGTGGCGCGGCCAGCTGGGCCGCCGCATCCTGGACCGAGACCATGCCTTGATCGAATCCCGGGATTTGCGACACCGGCATGGCTTTATCCAGGCGTACAGCGCTTGGGCCAATTTGTTGCGCGCCAATGCCTGCGCCTGCCAACAATTGCAAATAATTTTCTACCGAGCTTTGCCGGCGATTGACACGCAAGGTCAAGGGCGGCGGGCGATTGCCGGCCAGCAAGATGGCTTGCCAGTCCTGCGGATAGGCCGCTTTACACTGATCAACCCACCATTGCGGATAATTCCACGCGGCGGCCGGTTGTTTTAAGACCAGTTTCAGTAATTCTTCGTGTTCGCGTAAATACCGGCGCAGTACAGCATTGACCATGCCTTTGGCAAACACCATATTCGGGCTTGCGCTGGCGGCATGCACTGCCTGATCGACGACAACAAACGCTTCGTACGGTGCCTCTTCGTGTTCGTTTTGCACCAGCAAGGTCAGCGCGCAGCACAGTAAGCCGTATAACAATGCGGGTTCCGGCGTCTTGTTGGTCATGGCCTTCATCAGCGCATCAACGCGCCCCACCTGACGCATGGTGCGATAGGCGATATCCTGCATTGCTCCCCGTGCTTGCGGACTGGCATTGGTCTGAGTGAATACTTTTGCCAAAGCCTGCGGCAGTGCCATGCCTTCCAGTACGTAGGCGACCGCCTGGGCTGCGCCGCCCAGGCTGAATGCCAGCGAATCAGGTTTGACATCGACCATCGGCATTTCTGTCGTTGCTGCCGTTGGTTTTGCCGTTTTGGCGGGTTTGCCCAGGGTTTTTCTTGGTTGTTCTTGCATATTAATGTTTGGTGAGTGCCAGTTTAATGCCCAATGCCACGAAGGCACTGCCGACCAGACGTTCCAGCCAGCGCTTGATATGCGGATTGCGTCCGGCATGGCGCGCCAGTGTACCAGCCAAAAAAGCGGTACCACTATTCCATATCGAGGTCATGATGACAAAAGTTGCTCCCAGCAACAAGAACGCCGAAATTTTATGTGGCGCATCGGCACGGACAAATTGCGGGAAAAAGGACAGGAAAAACAACACAACCTTGGGATTCAGGATATTCGTGACGACGGCTTGCCAGAAAATTATTTTTAACGGGCGCTCGTCGTGCACAGCCGGGCTATCGGTCGGATGCGCGGATTTGGATAGTATCATGCGTATCCCGAGATACACCAGATAAGCGCCGCCAGCCAGTTTGATTACCGCGAAAGCGGCCGCCGATGCCGCGATGATGGCGGTCAGGCCGAATGCCGATGCCACAGAATGAAACAGGCAACCAACCGAAATGCCCATGGCAGAGATGAGCCCGGCGGCGCGCCCCTGTGCCACGCTGCGGCCAATGATGTAAGCGGTGTCTGGCCCTGGCGTGGCGTTCAGCAGCAACACCGCGAGGCAAAACAATCCGAAATTCGCTATGCCGACATGTTCCATGACAGCCTTTCGTCGTTCAGGCGGCGATTTGAGTAGTTTCTATCGGTGTGAAATGTTGGAGTTCCAGCCAGGTGCGCAAATCGTCAAAGACCCGGGTGGCATCAAGTTCATTGAAAATCTCGTGATAAAAGCCTTCATAAAAATGCGAGGTCACGATGTCCGGTGCAATTTGCGTCAGGAAATACCGGCTGCCAGCAGGATCGACCAGATGATCGTCTTCGGCGGCCATGAGCAACACTGGTAGCTTGAATTGGCTCGCATGCGCGCGCACGGCGCTGATGGCGCACAACATGCCGTTGAGCAGGCGAGAGCTGATTCTGGGATGGACGAGTCTGTCGTTTTCGTAGGCCCGGATAACTTCGCCATCGTGCGACAGATAGCGGGTTTTCAGACCGTTAGGGATGCCGACGCCGGGGATCAGGGCGGAGGCGACTTTCAGCAAACCATGCTGGAAGTTGGACATGCGAATGGCCAGCGCCGGAGAAGACAGAATCAGGCCGCGTAACGGCGCCCATTCTTCCATCGCAAAGCGCGCAGCGAACAAACCGCCCATACTGTGACCGAGCAATATGGGCGGCGCACTCAGGTGCTGGCTAAAGTCGAGTAATACTTCTTTGGCGTCGCGCAAGAGTGCGTCATTGTCCGGAATATCACCAACAGCGCCGCCGGATTTGCCGTGACCGCGGTGATCGTAAGTGCGTACCTGAAACCCCAGGGCATTGAAAAAACGCGCCACGTGGGCGTAGCGACCGCAATGTTCACCTAGCCCATGCATGATGATGACCCCTTGCCTCGGGGCAGAAGGGGCAGCAGCGGTGGTTAGCCAGTCGCGGATAAAAAGGGCAGTACCGTCGGCAGCGTTGAATTCGAATTCTTTGGTGTTCTCGATATGCGCCGTCATCGGTTTATACGCCCCACATCACTTCACGTTGCATCTTATTGGCGGCATGCAACATTTCCAGCAGCGGATAGACGCGTGTGGCGAAGTTGATCGGTTCGGGTTTTTCGTGGTCGTGGTCGTCGCCATTTTCATTGTGATGGGCATTGACATCGCGGCTGACTTCATCGGAAATCGGATGGGCTCTGCTGTCGGCAACAGCGGCTTCTATCGTTTGTATGGCCAGCGGCAACTCTGCTGGTGTAATCACGCCGCGATCACTGTTCTTTTGCAGAAGATCCAGAATGCGGCGCGCATGTTCTTTGTACATCGTGATTTCTGCGGCGGCTTTGGACTTGAATGTGATCAACATGGTTGTTCTCCTCTTCTTGTTGAAGGCTCGGTAAAGCGAGTGCGTACGCTCCTATCATAATCCCAAATACCGCGAATGGGTATGTCAGTTTGTTTTCAGCGAAGTCATGTAGGTATCGATGACTTCGCGCGTCAGGGCTTTTTCTGTACCGATTGCCACCACCTGATAGACCCAGTTGCCGCGGATCAGGAAGCGTCCAACCATCAAAACGGGCGTGCCGTTCTGCAATTTTCCGTGAACTTCGATGCTGTCGTTGCCTGCTGTGTTGGTGCTCGTAACCTGACCCTGAATATTGTGGATCATGCCGGTTTTCATGGCTTCGATCACGATCCCGGCCTGACCTGGATCGCCAAGTTTGGCGCTGCCGACGGCAAAATTGACGCCGCCGGCTTCGGTTGCCGTCATCGTCATCTTCAGCGTTATGCCAGCCAGTTGCATTTCTTTGGAGAAGCTCGCCGGTTTGCCCGGCATCAGAATACTGTACGGTGCTTCAGTACCGCGCACTTCGCGCCAGTCGAATTTAGGGCTGCAGGCGACACATAGGAGTACGGCACAAGTCAGGAAAATTTTTTTGGAGAACATGATACCTGGACGTATTTGAGTAATAAGGGGGAGTATCGGGCATAAACATACAATTCCGCGCCAAAACACTGCGCGATAGAATCGTCGATGATGATACTCCCTGTAGTATGCCTTGTGCGGAAATCTCGGGTCGAAAATTGCCGGATGGACGTTACCTCTGTGCGAAGAAGCGCTCAACGACGGAAAGCGTTTCTTCGACGGCTTGTCGGGAAATATCCAGGTGCGTGACCCAGCGTTGCTGCGTCGCGCCGTACGCCGATGTGATGCCAATACCGTGTTCAGCCAGGTGTGCAGAAAAAGCCGGTGCGATGTGTTCGGCCACATTCACAAAAATAATATTGGTGTCAGGCATGCTCAATGTCAACGCAGGATA
>JAGWUK010000163.1 GCA_028868455.1 Burkholderiales bacterium
GTCTTCATGGTTTGCGGCGTATTTGTGTTGGCGGGTTTGTATATGCTGCAGCCGAACGAAGCCGCACTGTTGTCCTTGTTTGGCGAATACATGGGCACCGATCGTAGTGAAGGTCTGCGCTGGGTGAATCCGTTTTATGCCAAGCGCAAACTGAGCTTGCGTGCCCGCACGCTCAATACGCCACCGCTGAAAGTGAACGACAAGCGCGGCAACCCAGTGGAAATCGGCGCCGCGATTGTCTGGCGGATCGAGAATACAGCGTTGGCCATTTATAACGTTGATGACTTCGAACATTTCGTCAATGTTCAGGCTGAAGCCGCGTTACGCCATCTTGCCTCCCAATATGCATACGACGATGGCGAAGACCTGGAACCAGGCGAAACCACCTTGCGGGCAGGGATGGATGTTGTTGCCAGCGCCATGCAGGCAGCCTTGCACAATCGCTTTATGGCAGCCGGTATCGACGTCGAAGACGCCAAGCTCACGCATCTTGCCTACGCGTCAGAAATCGCTCAGGTGATGCTGCGTCGCCAGCAAGCGGAAGCCATCATCAGTGCCCGCAAAAAAATCGTGCATGGCGCCGTCAGCATGGTGGAAGCCGCATTGCAAGGTTTATCGGAAAGAAAGATCGTGGAACTTGATGACGAGCGCAAGGCGGCGATGGTCAGTAATTTACTGGTGGTGCTGTGCTCGGACAAAGAAACGCAGCCCGTCATCAATACCGGCACGCTTTACAATTGATGATGCGCAGGGAGCTGCCATGGCCGGTTTGTTACAGTGTCTGACGATCGGCGCCTGTCTGATAGTCGCCGCTGCGACTGTCGTGGCAGGTGCCATGCTGATGAAATTGTTCAGGCTGTATCGTCCGGATCGCTGGTGCCGAGCTTCCACTCAGCATATTGAGGACAGCACCGAGAAAGTGGCACAGATGCCTTTGCATGCCGACGATGCCTTAGACGATACGGAACGCCTGTTCGCCTTGGACAGGCAATGCCAGCAACGTGAGCAGCCGGCATCATGCATGCGTTGAGCTTTGGCCGACATTGTCTTTCGTTACTTATTTTTTGAAACAAGTTTGTTATGGCCAGTCCAGGTAAAAAATCATTTCCGCTTCGTATCGATCCCGTTTTGTGGACCGAGATCGAACGGCTGGCCGCGCAAGAGTTGCGTAGCGCGAATGCGCAAGTCGAATACCTGTTGCGTCAGGCATTGCAACAACGTGGCAGATTGGTCGGTACTGCACCAGACAATAGCGAAGACGATGACGTTCGCAGTGCAGACGGCAACATCAAAAAATAGTACAGCAATCAAGTCTTGTATCGAAAAATTTACAAGACATAGGCTCAGAGCCCGCGTCAGATAAGGCTTTCCGGCCGATACGGCTGGAGAGGCTTATCTGACGCGGGCTCTGGCGGTGCGAGTTTTTGAAATGTCTTGCCACCGTTGCCAGCGGCGATTTGTGAAGCTCCCCTCCGTTTTACCGTGCTAGGCCGCCAGCATTTTTTCTATGATCTTGAAAAATTCCTGATAGCGTATCGGTTTTGCCAGATAGCCATCACAACCGGCGGCCAGAAATTTTTCTTCGTCGCCGCTCATGGCAAAGGCCGTCAGGGCGACGATTTTGATGTCGCGCGTTTCCGGGTCCATGCGCAATACGCGCGTTGCCTGCATGCCGTCCATGCCAGGCAATTGCATATCCATGAAAATCAGCGCAGGAAGATGGGTGCGAGCCTGTTGGATGCCTTGCTCGGCATCCATCGCTTCAAGTACCTCGTGTCCCGCCTGCTTCAGTAAAAAGGTCGCCAGTTTCATGTTGGCCGGATTGTCTTCAATCACCAGTATGTGTGCCATGATCTTACCTCTTGCCGCTCATTGCACGTCGCACTTCGCTGATAAAGCGCAGGTGCGAGAACTCTGATTTTTCGATGACTTTTTGCACGTCGCCGTTCAGGCGCGAGCGATCTTCCGGGGTGATTTGTTTCGCCGTCAGAATGATGATGGGTATGCTGGCGGTGGCCGTATCATCGTTGAGCGCATCGACGACATCAAAGCCGTTTACCTCCGGCATCATCAGATCCAGCACGATTAAATCCGGCCGGCGCGCGCGTGCCGTATCGATGCCTTCCTGACCGCCAAAGGCCGACAGGGTGCGATAGCCAAAGGCATCCAGATACGTCAGCAGCAACTGGACAGATTTCGGATCGTCGTCGATGACGAGCACCTTATGCTCTTTGGCGCCGCCCGCGCTGGGGAAACCCAGCGTGTGCAATGCCGAAATCAATTCATCGCGCGCCACCGGTTTTTGCAAGACATGCGATGCCCCCAGCGACAAACCGCGTCCGCGATCCGCGACGATGGAAACTATCACGACCGGCACTGAGGAAAATTGCGGGTGATGTTTGAATTGCTCCAGGAAGGCCCAGCCGTCCATCTCCGGCAACATGATGTCCAGGGTGATCAGATCCGGACATTCCTGATTCGCCAGCGCCAGCGCTTCTTCGGCGGAGCGGGCGCGTATCATGCGGAATCCGGCGCTTTCCAGTTGCAGGCGCAAGACTTCGGCAGACTGATCGTCATCCTCGACCACGAGCGCGGTCATTTGTCCGTAGATCGCAGGTGTGGTCACAGTGACTTCCAGTTTTTCTTCTGGTCGTGGCGACAGCGGTGCGCCATACGATGGCGTCGGATCGTCTTCGGTTTTCCATGGCAGATAGATCGTAAAGGTGGAGCCCTGCCCCGGTGCGCTGCTCAGCAAAACTTTACCGCCCTGAAGTTCGGCCAGTCGCTTGACCATTGCCAGCCCCAGTCCTGTGCCCTGATGACGGCGTGCCAGCGTGCTGTCGATTTGCGTGAATGGCTGGAACAGGCGCGCCTGATCTTCAGCCGAGATGCCTATGCCGTTGTCTTTCACGATCAATTCAAGAAATTCGGTGCTGCCGTCGTGCATCAGATGTTCGTTATGCATACGGCGTGCGGCAATATAGACTTCGCCGCCTTCCGGTGTGAACTTGATGGCGTTGGACAACAGGTTATACAGGATTTGCTTGACCTTGCGCTGATCGACCCAGATTTCGCCCATGCCTTCATCGACATTGAGTAACAGGCGCTGATTCTGCGCGGTTGCCTGTTCGCGCACAACCTGCGCGCTGCCTTGCACCAAGGCTGCGATGTCGGTTGGTTCCAGTTCCAGCGTCATCTTGCCTGCTTCAACCTTGGACAAATCCAGGATGTCATTGATCAGGGCCAGCAGATGTTTGCCGCTGTTAAAAATATCGTTGATGCAGCTATTCTGTTGCGGGCTGACACTGCCCATCAGGCCGTCTTTGAGAATTTCGGAAAAGCCGATGATCGCATTGAGCGGTGTACGCAATTCATGCGACATATTTGCCAGGAACTCTGATTTCATGCGGCTGGCTTCTTCGAGTTGCAGATTTTTGGTGGCGATTTCGTCGCTGCTGGCACGCAACTGATCTGCCAGCAATTTGAGGTCATTGTATTGACGCAGATTATGCAGCGCCACACCGAGTTGCGCGGCCAGCCTTTCCAAGAAGGCGTGATCGCTGTCGTCGAGTTTGCTGCTTGCCGCCAGCACCAGCAAGGCCATGCGCTGATCCTGATAGGTGACGGGTAACATGACGACCTGCACCGGAATAAAATCGGCCAGCCCGGTTTGCAGCGTCATGAGGGCCGGTTCGAGAACGGTAATTTTGCCAGTTTGCGCAGCCTGCCCCAGCATGCCTTCGCCCAGTGCGAATTCGCGTGGTACATCGGCGCCTAAGCCATGACCTGCCTCGCAATGATAGCGGCCACTCCATTCATCGTATCTATACATGGCCGAGACCGGGAACGGATGCTGGTCGGCCAGCAAGGACAGCAAGCCATCGCGAATTTTTTGCCGGTCAAAACTGGCCGAAAACAGGGTCTGTGCCTGTCCCTGGGTTTCGTTATAACGTGCTGCGATACGCAATTTGCGTTCGGTGCGCATGAAGTCGGTGACATCGACATTGACGGACAGTCCGCCCAGAATTTTGCCGCTGTCGTTGCGGATGAGCATGGTGCTGTTCGAAATGGTTTTGCGGCTACCGTCGAAACAGCGGATATCTGCCAGCTCGTTACGCACGGTTTCACCCGTTTTCAAGGTGCGTGCCAGCGCCCAGTCTTCCGCCGCGATCCGTTTGCCGGTATCTGGCCACCAGCCGACATATTCGCCGTAGTTGGCCATATCGACGTGGCGTTCGCCGCCCCAGATTTCTTTTCCGGCAGGATTGATTTGTGTCAGTTGTCCGGCCGGATCGCTGATAAAGACGCCGACGGGCAACATGTCGAGAATTTGTTTTAACAACAGCGCACTTTCACGGACTTCACTCTCTGCCTGTTGTTTTTCGCGCGCTTCACGACGCAAACGCCACATGAATAACAGGAAGCCGATCATGGCAATCACGACCAGTAAGGAGCCGATCGCAATCGCTTTGTGCGCATTACTCTCTGCTTGTGTGCTGTGTACTTTCAGCAGCGTGCGTTCTTCTTCTTCCATTTCGTCAATCAGGCTGCCCAGCGCCTGAATCGCCGTACGCGGAACATTGCCGCGTAATCGCGTCTGTACGGCAGCAAGGCCTTGCGAGCGATAAGTGGCAATGGTTTTGGTCATGACTTCCAGACGCTCTTCCACGCGTTTTTTCAGGGCGATGCAGCGGATTTGCTGACGTGCATTGTCGCGCGTCAGCTCAGTTGTTTTGGTGACGGCAGCCTGCACTTGTTTGACGACACGCTCGCGTTCGCTGATGAAATAATCGTCGTCGGTGATGTAGTAAGCGCGCTGCACGCTTTCCAGTTCGCGGACGCCAGCCGTAATGTCGCCCAGCGTATCGAGCACTTCATACGCCAGCGTGACACGGTGCGAAGTTTCGATGTATTCCTGTAGCGAACGATAGAGCTGGCTGCCGGCGACCAGCAATAACAACAGCGCGGCAGAAAAGCCGAGGAAGAATCTGGATTCTATGCTGAGGTTTTTCATTCCGGGCGTCCTTTTTGGGCTGTGCGCATTTTTGTAATCGATGTGGGACGATAAAAATTGGCCGTTGAAATATGTTTTTTCAATTATGCAAAAGATTGCGGTTCCGGTGCAAATGCGATCAGTGTGCCAGCCGCAATGTCGAGCGCCACATAATCGAATTTGCCATTGCCTGGCAGCTTTTGTTTGATACGCTGTCCGCGCGGCGCGGCCAGCGCGGCAGAAAACTCGGGCGGCATATTGCAAAATGCACTACCAGTAGCGGGCACCATCATGTTGAGTGCAGTCAGAAAACGTTGCGCCGCCGGGTTGACGATCACCACATCACCATCCACCAGCAGAAAGGCACCGACCGATAAATCCTGGATGGCCTGCACATGCATGTCTCTGCGTACGACATGCGCGAGTGCGCCGAGCGCGTGGAATGCATGAGAATATTCGGCATTGCTGCGGATGCCGTTGTATTCGGAGATCAGACGATCACGTTTGCGATTGATGGCGTATTGTTCGAAGGCGAGGTTGATTGTGTCAATCAGTTCATCATCCATCCACGGCTTGGATAAGACCTGAAATGGATGCGCCTGATTCACGGCTTTCAGTACGCTGATCAGATCGGGATAACCGCTCAAAATAATGCGCACCGTGGCCGGATGGTGGCGACGTGTTTCGATCAGAAAACTCGCCAGACGGATATCGCGTGGTTCGCACATGATCACGCCAACTTCTTGCGACTGGATGGCGTTGCCTGCCTGATCCGGATTGTCGGCGAGCAGAATCGGGTGCGCGGTGCGGCGCAATACGCGCGCCAGCGAACGCAGCAACAGGGCGTCGTCGTCAACCAGCAATATCGCAGGAAGCGTGGTATCAGTCATCGCCGTGTTTTTGATAAATATCGGCAAAGGCTTCTGCCTGCTCCAGAAATTTACTCAGCACTTCCGGGTCAAAATGTTCCGGCCTTGTCCTGCCATCGCCTTCGGCAATAATTTCCACCGCGCGCTGATGCGAAAACGGTTCCTTGTATGGGCGTTTGCTGCGCAGGGCATCGTAGACATCGCAAATCTGCATGACGCGCGCTGCAATCGGAATCGCGTCGCCTTTCAGACCATTTGGATAACCGGTGCCGTCCCAGCGTTCGTGGTGATTCAGGGCGATTTCGGCACCCATACCGATGTACGGTGACTTACCGGTCGACAGGATGCTGGCACCGAGTGCGCAATGCGTGCGCATGATATTCCATTCTTCCGGCGTAAATCCGCCAGGCTTCAGCAGGACATGGTCGGGGATGCCGATTTTGCCAATATCATGCATGGGACTGGATTGGAAAATCGCATCGTGAAATGCCATCGGCAATCCCATCGCTTGCGCCAGCACGCGGCAATAATGGCTGATGCGACGGACATGGTGGCCGGTTTCTTCGTCTTTATGTTCGGCTGCGCGCACCAGCGTAAAGACGGTATCGCGATAGGCTTCCTGCAGCTGGGCCGTGCGCTGTTCTACCTGACTGGCCAGAATGCGGTTGTGGTCGGTCAGGAAATCGCCATATTCTTTAAGTCTTAACAGATTGCGTACCCGCACGTTCAGATCGGCGCGGTCGATTGGCTTGGTGAGAAATTCTTCGGCACCGGCTTCGAGGGCGCGTAATTTAGAGGCGCGATCATCCAGCGCTGTCAGCATAATGACTGGTATCTGATGCGTCAGCGGATGTGCCTTCAGATG
>JAGWUK010000164.1 GCA_028868455.1 Burkholderiales bacterium
CACACGCATGAATAAAAACGAAGCGCCCCAGATTGCCGCCAAAGAAAAAAGTCGAACCAAATCGCTGCTGCGCATGAACATCCCGTTGTGGTGAAAAGAAGTGCGTCAGCTTAACAAATCCCACAGAAAGCCGCTGGCAGCTTTCGGACATGGAAAATGAGGAATCGAGGGAGAATTGCCCGGGATTAGCCTCGGCGTGTTCATCAAGACATCACCCCAATCCAGATTGCACAGCAACGACAGGATGTTTAGCGCCACCCCGTTTTCGCTTGCCGCTTTTGCATAAAGTATAAAAACTGAAAACGCGCCGAATTTTCGTTATAGATTGCGCACGCAGACTTATGCCGTAGCCAGTTTTTCGCTTTGAGCGACGCCGCGCTCATCAGGTCAGAATGCTGGCCTTAGCCGGACAATGCGGCGCCGTGATCAGCGCCATCGACAAAGAAGGCAAATTCACACCGGTCAAAGCCGTCTCTCAACCGGATTGCAGCTGGCCAGCGCGGGAGCGGAATTTCACGCCTTACTAAGTCGTCCTCAGGAGGACTCAGGCTTGTTCGCCGCTGGCATCGGCGGCGCGGGCTTTTTGCTGTTGTGCAATGCGAATGATGGTACTGCGTATGGAACTCAATACCGCAACGGAATTAAACGGTTTGACGATGAACCCGTGCACGCCACGCTGTTGCGCCGCTTGCAAAGTGGGGGCATCGATCTTGGCCGACACCATGAAGATCAGCGCCTTGGGCAAATCGGAACGCAGATTGTCGATGATGGAAAGACCTTCATCATTCGGTTCACCGATATCAACGCAGATGACTTGTGGTTTGAGTTTGACGATGCGCGCCAGGCTGGCCGGACTCAGATTGGCATCGCCGACCACTTCATGCCCGCCGTTATTCAATACGGAAGTCAGTAAGTTGCGGGCAACGGCATTGGCATCAAGGATAACGGCTTTAAGCATGGGGCTGGCGGTGACGAATAAACAATTTGCATAGTAATGCAAATTTTTCGACCCATGTAAGAAAGGAGCCGGAATCCGCCGATTCCCACCCCTTTCTGTATGGCAACGTCGTTTTTATGCAGGACAGACCGCCTTTGCGCCCAGCAGGCATAAAGACGACCGCACAATGCATGCCAAACCCTGTCGTCGCGCCGCTGTGGCAATGACTCGGCCTGCCAGTCTTACTCTTTCGTTGCAGCCTCGCCTTTGGCATTCTTGACATACATTTCCAGCCAGCGATCCTCCTCCCACAACATATGCATGATGGATTCGCGCGCGCGGTAACCGTGGCTTTCGTTTGGTAACAACACCAGTCGGGCAACGCCACCCAGTCCCTGAATGGCTTGATACATGCGCTCGCTTTGCATGGGAAATGTGCCCGGATTATTGTCTTGTTCCCCATGCATCAACAGAAGCGGGTCCTTGATCTGATTGGCAAAATTAAAAGGCGACATGTCCAGATAGGTTTTCTTTGCCTGCCAAAAATTCCTGTCTTCCGACTGAAACCCAAACGGCGTCAAAGTGCGGTTGTACGCCCCGGAACGCGCGATGCCAGCGCGGAACAGGCGCGTATGCGCAAGCAGATTGGCCGTCATGAAAGCGCCGTAACTATGGCCGCCTATCGCAATACGGTGGCGGTCAGCAACACCCAGACGTACAACTTCATCGATGGCTGCTTCAGCATCCATTTTCAGTTGCTCGATATAGGTGTCGTTGGGTTCTTTTTTGCCCTCGCCGATGATCGGCATGGATGGCCCGTCCAGCACTGTAAAACCGCGCGCCAGCATGATTTGCGGGCCGGTATAGCTGATGCGGTTGAACTTGTACGGCGAACCTGACATTTGCCCCGCCGCGTCGCTGGTTTTGAATTCGCGCGGATACGCCCACATCAACATCGGGCGCGGGCCGTCGCGCTTGGGTTCATAGCCCGGCGGCAGATACAAGGTGGCGCTCAGGTCAACGCCGTCTTCGCGTTCATAACGCAATTGCATTTTCCGGATGCCCTTGAACTGCGGCATGGGATGCGGAAAATTGGTCAGCGCGCGCGGTGGTGTATTACTGGCCAGATCATGCACATAAAAATTCGGACGTTCATCGTTCGACTCGCGGCTGGTCAGTATGCTGCTGCCTTTATCGTTGAGCAAACCCAGCACTTCTTCGTAATACGGCGCTTGTGAACGCCACATGCGTATCGCCTGCTTGCTGTAGAGGTCGAAACGATCCAGGAACGGCCGGTCGCCATCCGGACTCGCGCCGGCGCCTGCCATGAACAACGCACGGTGATCCGGCGACGTGCGCAGCACCAGCCGACCGTACTGATTCATCATCATCACCGGTGAGCCGGGATGCGCATAGCGATCTTCGGATTTGCGGCTGAACAGCAAATCCGGTTTGCTGTCATTCGCACCGGGCTGGATGCGCCAGGTACGGGTATCGCGGGTTTTCCACCAGTTTTCCGTAATCAGCGCCAGACCGTCGTTACCCCACTGCACGCTGGAAAAACGCCATGCCATTTCCATGACCTTATGTGGCGGCGTGTTAAATGGTGCAGCCTGCTGCATCATCACATCGTGTACGCGCGCATTGACATCCGGATCACCGCCTGCCTGCGCTTCAAGCCAGTACAACGTTTCTGGTTTATCGTTACGCCAGCCAAAATCACGCGGCCCGGTTGGTACTGCGTCATTGCCACTGGGCAGGCGCTCACGCATCGGCCTTTCGGCGATGGTTTTCAGTTTCTTGCCCTGATTGTCCCAGACTTCAATCACTTGTCCGAAACGCTCCCAGGGCAATAAATTGGAATAAGGCCGCCGTAATTGCGTGGTCAGTATCAGCTTGCCATCCGGCGAACTCTGCGCCTTGGCCAGAGTCATCAGCGGGCCAATGCGTCGTACCTCGCCGCGGGTGCTGACCAGTGCCAGTTGCGTCTGCAAATGCCAGTCCAGCAAAGCAGCGTCATACGCTGTTTTCAACATATCGGGGTAGGTACGGTTCTGGCTCACTTTCCCGCCGCGGCTTTCCATGCTGTTCGGTCCGGCCGGCACACTGGCTGCGGGCGGCAATGGACGCTGATGCGATGGCACCAGACTGACCAGCAATTTATCGGAACCTTCGCTCCAGGCGAATCCGGCACCGGTCACGGCATTAAGCTTATCGGCGATCAGGCGATGCGCACTGCCCCTGCCAACATCCAGCAACCATAACTCCACGCCATTATCAACCCAGCGACTGAATGCCAGCCAACGCTCATCCGGCGACCAGGCGGCATCGGCGATTTTGACCTTGGCTGGCAAGCCTGTGACGGCGTGCATTTTGCCATTCGTCAAATCCAGCAGGCTGAGGCTATTGCCAAATTCAAACCGGCTGGCAGCGCGCGTGCGTGGATTGATGCGCAAACCGGCCAGCTTCAGCTCGGGCTGGGCGACTTCGGCAATGCCGGGCAAACCCGGCAAATTGATCAGCAGCGCATGCTTTCTTTGCGTCCCCAGTTTCAACAAAGGTCCGCGCGGTGCATCGACAATGGCCTGCAATTCCGGTGGCGGCAAATGGTAGTTGCCATCATTTAAATTGCCTGCGACAGCATTCAGGCTGACGCTCGCCAAAACGACGATTGCCTGCAAGGCAAGCCGTAGGCGAAAAGTTGAACAAGACGAAAACATAGCGTCGCAATAAATTAAAAAAAACGGCAAAAAACCACAAACGCCCCGAAATACGGAGCGCTTGCGAAGACAGATAAACGACTATTTTTTGGTGGGAGCAAAACCATCGGCGGCAATCTCCAGTTCGGTCACTTCACCGTAACGGGAGGCGATCGGACGTATGACTTCCGCTTTGCCAATCAAGAGCATCTGCAGTTTATCGCGTGGGAAATGTTTGTCCACCAGTTGCCGGGCTTTTTCTACGGTCAGACTATCGACATCCTGCATGAAATGATCGATTTGCTCACGCCCGACTTTGGAAACAAACATGTCGCCGAGCAAACCCGCCAATTGCAGATTGGTTTCAAAGCGCGGCGGATATTGTCCCTTGATATAGGCTTTGGCCGATTCCAGCGTTGCCGCGTCGATACCCTTGTCCCATAAGCGGTGATAAGTCTTGTCGGCCAATGCCAGCGCTGCTTCAGTTTTAGCGGTTGCAGTAAAGCTGGAAACCGCAAACGTCCCGGCATCCGCCAAACTGGAAAATCCGCTGCGCGCACCATAAGTCAGACCGGAATTGACACGCAACTCATCATTGAGCCAGGACGTAAAGCGACCGCCAAGGATGGTGTTAATGACTTGCAGCGGGACATAATCAGGATCGTTACGCGCAATACCGGCACCACCGAACATGAAGGTGGTTTCTCCGGCATCCGGTTTATTGACTAACCAGACGCGTGCTTTATCAGCATGCACCACGCCTTTGTCGTGCATGACAGGCAGCGTCCCGGCAGCCTGCCAGCTACCGAACAATTGCTCAAGTTTCGCCCGCATCACCGTTGGCTTGAAATCCCCGACAACGACCAATGCCGCATTGTCCGGACGGTAGTAGCGTTGATGGAAAGCCTGTGCATCGGTGCGCTCCAGCACGTTGACGCTGCTGACGGAACCGGCCACCGGAATGGCGTAGGCGCCTTTGCCGAACAACATGCTGCGGTAATAATCCTGCATGACATTGCGCGGACTTTCCTTGGCCTGTTTTAAACCGTCGACTGTCCGCCCCCGCAATTTGACGAATTCTCTGGCGTCAAAACCCGGATGCATCAACACATCCGCCATGATGGGCAACAAGGTGTTGGCATCGTCGCGGGCAAAATCGGCGATCAGCGCGGTCGCGTCGGCATTTGTCTGGCTGGCTATCCGTGCGCCGCGAAAATCAAAGGTCTGGTCCAGCGTTTTTTTATTGTAGGTTGCGGTCCCCAGCAATAAGGCATCCCCGGTCAGATTGGACAGCCCGGCTTGCTCACCGTCCGCCACCGATCCTGCCTTGACGACGGCCTGTACGGAAATCAGCGGCACATCGTGCCGCTCCATCAGGTAGATGGTCAACCCATTCGCGAGCTTGCTGGTTTCGAATGCAGGTAAGCGGAATTCGCCCGCCCATGCCCCGGTGCTGAGCGTGGCAACGCAGGCAGCCAGCAAAACCTGTTTTTTAGCAATGCCGGCAACGGCTTGTTTTATCGTTAGTTTCATCGACTTATTCCTCCGTTGCTGCGAGCACGCCAACGGTGCGCTGTGATTTTTTAAAATATTTGCCGGCCACTGCCTGAATATCTGCCGTCGTCAGTTTGCGATAGGCCTCTGGCGCATCGAAGAGTTTTTTATAGTCACCGAAAAAGACTTCGTACTCGCCAAGCTGGGCAGCCTTGCCATTGATGGTTTCTTGTGTCCGGTAGAAGTTCAGCAATTTCTGGTTTTTGACTTTTTGCAGTTCTTCTTCGCTGACACCGTCTTTGATCAGGCGGTCGATTTCGTCCAGCAGCGCCAGTTCCAGTTTTTGTTCCGGCACTTTATGCGCTGCGACCGCGACGATGTTGAACAGACCCGGGTCGAAGCTCCTGCCCAAGTCCGTATCGACCTGCGTTGCCAGACGTTTTTCAACCAGTGCCTGATACAGGCGCGAGGTTTTGCCATCCGCCAGAATGCTGGCCAGCACGCTTAATGCATAATAATCAGGACTGTTTGTGGCCGGGATTTTGTAAGAAATCATCAGGTTCGGACTGGTCGCTGATTCCTTGCGGACAAAAACGCGACGCTCACCTTTTTGCTCCGGTTCCACGGTGCGTACCTTGGGAGGCAGATTGCGCTTAGGGATGCTGCCGAAATATTGCTCGGCCAGACGTTTGACCTGCTCTGCCTTGACATCGCCGACGATGACCGCCACGGCATTATTGGCCGAATAGTACACATTGAAATAACGTTGCAAGTCGTCCTGCGTCCAGGCCTTGATATCAGACTCAAAACCGATGGTCGGAATTGAATACGGATGCGCGCGAAAAGCCGCGGCATAGACTTCGCCCCACAGCGAGCGAAGATTGGAGTTTTCCAGACCAGTGCTACGCTCGGACAAGACCACGCCGCGTTCGCTTTCCACCATTTTCGGATCAATATTCAGATGCGCGATACGGTCGCTTTCCAGATCGAAAATCGTCGGCAGGGCCGATGCCGGAAACCAGTCCTGATAAGCAGTCACATCGTTGCTGGTGTAGGCATTGTTGGCACCACCTTTTGCTTCCATGACGCGATCAAACTGTTTCGGCCCGAACTTTTTTGAACCGTTAAACATCATGTGTTCAAAAAAGTGGGACAAACCGGTAATGCCGGGCACTTCATTGCGCGACCCGACTTTCCAGTAGGTGTACATATTGGCGTTTGGAATGGTCGAATTTTCCAGCACCAGAAATTTCATCCCGTTGTTCAGCGTAAAGCTTTTGACCTGATCCGCTGTCACTGCCTGCGCCGTACCAGCGGCACCACAGAGCAAAGCGCCTGTGGTGATGAGGGTTTTCCACTGCATTATTGGTCTCCTTTTTGGGAAAAATAGACTGAGCGACGTTCGCGCGCGACATCGCTGCTCAGTTGCGATTCGACTATGGTTTGCTTTCGTGGTTCAGCGGAACAACATAACTTTGCAAAAACAGCTTCGTCTTTCCTCAGTGAATGCTGGTTATTGCCGCAGATTGACACT
>JAGWUK010000165.1 GCA_028868455.1 Burkholderiales bacterium
CCATGTATTTGGCGATCGCATAGTCTTCGCAATCACCGCCCCACGACGCGACAAATTCCACCGGCGTAGCCCAATAATCCGGCACGCCCCAGTGTTCCTGATCGCTGAAATACGGTACATGGTTGTAGTAGTCATTCACGCCGCGCAAAGTCGGCATGACGGACCGCACATCGCTGGCGGTTTTAAAGCGGGCGCGTGCATCGTGACCCGCCGCTGCCTGTATCTGGCGCATGGTCGCCTGCATTTGTTGCAGACGCGCCGGTGCTGCCGCGCCGAAGCGCTGACTTGCGTAGGCCAGCAGATGGCCCGACCAGTTCTCCAGTGCCGCCCGCGCCAGCGGGGTTGCCAGCGCCAGCAGCAAAGTCAGCGGCACAGCGAGGCGCAGCCAGCAAGGCGGGGCAGTGTGTTTTGCTTCGGCACTTCGCATAGCGGACGTGGTGGTCGAAATGAGTGAGAAGGAGGCGTAGCGCCTAGTGTAGCTGTTTCCTGATGGAAAGCGTACTGTCCGCCTTTATTTGGCGAAGCGGACTTGACCCTTCAATAATTGCGTCAGCTCAGCCATGAAATCGGTCGCCAGCTTGTCTTTGATGCGTACCGTGATTTGCGCGTCATCGGTGTACTGTACGTCGCTGACGCTGGCATCGAATTTTTCGCACAGACGGCGCACCTGGGATTCGTCGGCAAAGGCGGTGCTGAGTTGCACATCTTTGAATGACTCCACCGCAATTAACGTCGCTGTCTTAAAAGTCTCTGAAATTGCCTGACTGTAAGCGCGTGTCAGCCCGCCCGCACCGAGTTTGGTGCCGCCCCAGTAGCGCACCACCACCGCCAGCACATTCGTGACGTCTTTATGCACCAGCACGTTATACATCGGTTTGGCGGCGGTGCCGGACGGCTCGCCATCGTCATCCATGCCGGAATCACCTTCGCAGATCAGCACCCAGCAGACATGCACAGCGCCCGGGTGTTCGGCGCGGATGGCCGCCAGCTTGCTGCGTGCTTCGGCGCGACTGTGCAGTGGATACAGTTGCCCGAGAAAGCGGCTTTTCTTGATTTCGATTTCCGCAAAAGCGGGGGCGGTTAATTGATGCATGAGGTTTGTGGAAGGAAGAAACAACGACAAAGCCGGTATTTTGCTAAATTATGCGGCGCAGGTATACCTAAACCTTGTCATGCCGAAGTCGGTACTTACCTTCGGCAGTGGCCTTGTTGGCATGATGTACATCAAGCAGACGGGTATTTCCTTTTGACACGGTAATATGGAAATCACGACAATCATGGATTGACCAGATTGGCGCAAATGTATTCGCTGCCTTAGCGGTACCCGATGGCGTCAGTGCTGAAAAATTTCACATTGTCCTTACACGGAGAAACCACCATGTCGTCCGCTGCGCAAACTTCGCTGGCACTGGCCGCCAGACGCGCCTTGTCCCTGATTGATCTGACGACCTTGAACGAAGACGATACCACGCACAAAGTGATCGCCCTTTGCCATCAGGCCAAGACTAGCGCTGGCAATGTCGCCGCCATGTGCGTGTATCCGCGTTTTGTGCCGGTGGCGCGGCTGGTATTGCGCGAACAGGGCACGCCCGAAGTGCGGGTGGCGACTGTTACCAATTTTCCCGGTGGCGACAGCGGCCTGGAAATCGCCAGCGCCGAAACCCGTGCGGCGATTGCCTACGGTGCCGATGAAGTCGATGTCGTGTTTCCGTATCGTGCGCTGATGGCTGGCGACGCGCAGGCCGGGCGCGAGCTGGTCAGCACTTGTAAGCAGATTTGCGGCGACAAAGTGCTGAAAGTCATCATCGAAAGCGGTGAACTGAAATCGCCGCAACTGATACGCGAAGCCAGTCTGATTGCAATTGCCGCTGGTGCCGATTTCATTAAAACCTCCACCGGCAAAGTCGCCGTCAATGCCACGCTGGAAGCGGCAGAAATCATGCTCAAAGCGATACTGGAAAGCGGCAAGCCTTGCGGATTCAAGGCAGCAGGCGGCGTGCGTACGACACAGGAGGCCGCCGCTTATCTGGATCTGGCGGATCGCCTGATGGGTGCTGACTGGGTCAACTCTGAACATTTCCGCTTCGGTGCTTCCAGCCTGCTGGACAATCTGTTGCAGACCATCGCTGGTCAGCACAGCAGCGTCGCCACGGGATATTGAGCATGCAGCTGCCGCAGGAACTGATTCGTAAAAAACGCCAGGGTCTGTCCTTGTCCGTCGAAGACATTGCCGAATTTGTGCGAGGTATCAGCGATGGCTGCTGGTCCGATGCGCAGCTGGCCGCGTTTGCCATGGCGACCTGTTTTCAGGGAATGAATGAGGCCGAGTGCGTTGCACTGACGCTGGCCATGCGCGATTCCGGCACCGTATTGCGCTGGGACGACCTGGATCTGCCGGGGCCGGTGATGGATAAACATTCGACTGGCGGCGTTGGCGATCTGGTGTCGCTGGTGCTGGCGCCGATGATCGTCGCCTGCGGTGGCGTGGTGCCCATGATCAGCGGGCGCGGCCTTGGTCACACCGGCGGTACGCAAGATAAGCTGGATGCGATTCCCGGTTATTGCAGTACGCCGGGGCTGGCGCAGTTCCGCCGCGTCGTGCAGGAATGTGGCATGGCGATTATCGGCCAGACCGCCGATCTGGCGCCCGCCGACAAGCGCCTGTACGCGATCCGCGATCAGACTGCCACTGTTGATGCTGTCGCATTGATTACCGCGTCTATCCTTTCCAAAAAACTCGCTGCCGGGGTATCCGTGCTGGTCATGGATATCAAGACAGGCAACGGCGCCGTCACGCCAGACATCAGCGCTGCGCGCGAGCTGGCTTACAGCATCGTCAATACCGCCAGCGGTGCGGGTCTGGCCTGCTCTGCGCTGATGACCGATATGAGCCAGCCACTCGCCCCCAGTGCTGGTAACGCCACCGAACTGCGCGACGCGATGCGCTATCTGCGCGGTGAACATTGTCCGGCGCGACTGCACCAGACCGTGCTGGCGCTGGGCGCAGAAATGCTGATGCTCGGCCAACTTGCCGACACGCCGCTGGAGGCGCAGGTGCGTCTGGCGGATGCGCTGCATTCCGGTCAGGCAGCACAAATTTTTGGGCGCATGTGCAGCGCCTTGGGCGGCCCGACGGATTTTGTTGAGCGTTACGATCACTATCTGCCGCAAGCTCGCTTGATTGCACCGGTCTTTGCCACCGCAGAGCAAGGTGAGGCGCGCTATATCAGCCATATCGATACGCGCGCCCTCGGTCTGTGCGTCGTCCGCCTGAGCAGCAGGCCACAAGCCGGCACGGCACCGGATGCCAGCGTTGGTCTGAGCCAGATTGCCGAACTGGGGCAAGCCTTGCCGGCAGATCAGCCGCTGGCCTATGTCCACGCGAATGACGCGGCGGCACTGGAACAGGCAAAGCTTGATGTTTGTGCGGCGTTCGACTTTTCGGCGTCACCCCCCGCCAGAATTAACCAGCTTGGCCAGTGCTACCGCGCACACGACACAGCGCATTGAGACAAGTAAATACAAGCAGACAAGTACATCATGACTACACCCCATATTGGCGCTGCCGCCGGTGATTTTGCCGACATTGTTCTCATGCCCGGCGACCCGCTGCGCGCGCAGATGATTGCCGAAACCTGGCTCAGCGATGCCCGGCTCGTGACCTCGGTCAGAAATATGTATGGCTATACCGGCGACTATTGCGGTCGTCGGCTCTCCGTCATGGCGCACGGCATGGGTATTCCATCGGCCAGCATCTACGCCACGGAGCTGCTACGCGAATACGGTGTTACCACCTTGATACGGGTCGGCTCCTGCGGTGCGCTGGCACCTGACATCGCCCTGCGCGACATCATCGTCGCCCAGGGCGCCTGCACCGACAGCAAAGTCAACCGCATGCGCTTTATGGATCATGATTTTGCTGCCATCGCCGACTTCGGCCTGCTGTCCGCCAGCGTCGCCACCGCGCAGCGCCTGCAAAAGCCGGTGCGCGTCGGCAATGTGTTTTCCGCCGACCTGTTTTATTCAGCCCAGCCGCAGATGTTTGATGTCATGCAAAAAATGCAGGTGCTGGCCGTCGAGATGGAAATCGCCGGACTGTACGGCCTCGCCGCCGAACACGGCGCCCGTGCCCTCGGCATCCTGACCGTCGCAGATCACATCCGCAACGGCACATCGCTGTCTGCCGAACAGCGCCAGAGCAGTTTCAACGACATGGTGGAAATCGCTTTGGAAACGGCACTGGATTTGCCATAAGCGACGCCGGTCTATTGTCATAGAGGTCTCAGTTCAAACGCATTTGCGCCGGGCTTGCCGTGCGCAGCGCCTGCAATTTTTTGTCTTCGTCCAAATGGCGCGCTGCCGGACGAAGGCATGCGTCCATAAAAAATTGACGCTTATTCAATGTCATTGCGACATGACTGATCGCGCACAATAGCCTGATTCGACAGGCCACCAGCTTTTTTTCTGTCGGCAGCTTTGCGAAAGTGCGGGCTTTTTAAAACATAAAAAAGTCAGCAATGCGCTTCAAAGTACATCATCCTGGCCTTACACCATTGATCTCCAATTTCATCATGAATCGCTCAAAAAATAGGCAGGCGCCAGAGTGAAAAAAGATACAAATCAAGGATAAATTAGCTTGATACATTGAGTTACAATCCTGGACATTACGAAACAAATGGTGCAGCTGTGGATATTTCGAATCAGAAAGTAATTTGGCATATCGATCACGTTATCGACAACCATGCGGAGAAAAACGCATCCCGGGTATCGGATTTTTTGCAATTTTTTTTGTGGGCGTTTCGCACGCGTTTTGCCGATCAAGGCATCAGCGTCAAGGCCAGACTACTTTTTTTGCTGCGTACCTGTCTGCATCCGCGTCTCAGTCTTCACTGGTACGCCTTTTTGTATCACGGGTATTTGCGTAAAGCTGTGCAGGCAAATGGGTTTTTACTGGACGCGATTCATCGCCCATTTTTTGATCACCAGCTTCCGTTGCCAAGGCGACTTGGTTTGCTGAAAAATCATTTCCATCTTTGTCAGGTATTTTTCGGCAAAGTTCTTGCGCGCGAAATACTGGCGGGAAAAGCGCATGAGATCGCTAAGTTTAAAGGAAAAAACGGCGAGCAATTTCATTTGGCCTTGTTCTGGGGATGCACGTACAAAAGAGAAGGTGGCCTGACTTTGGGTCTGTTTTTAGACGGCGCTATTTTGCAATGCCTGACTTTTTCTTTTGATCGTTACAAAAATGACGTCGCCATTAAAGTCGGCGGCATTCAGGCGAGTAATCACCATTCGCAAGAATCGATACGGGTTGCGACCAAAGCTTTGCACGGCATCCAGCCGCGTTTATTGCTGATAGACGCGTTGCGAAGCCTGGCTGCCGGTGTCGGTTGCACTTCCATAGAATGCGTTGCCAAACGAAATCATATCTATCAGGCATGGCGCTATAAATTCAGTAAAAACATCCGGGCCGAATACGATCAGCTATGGCTGGCAGCCGGCGGCACACCACACGCCAATGGCAATTTCATATTGCCGCTTTTCGTCGCCGATAAGCCGGTGTCGTCCAGACCCGCGAATAAACGCAGTGAGTATCGTGCCAGAGAAGGCATCACGCATGCCATGCGCAGCGACATTACTGTCGGTTTGCAAACGAAGTAATCCTGGCACTGCGCATGTTCAATCTTTAGCGCCAGGCCACAATCGGAGCAGCAGCAATGCAAATCCGCTGCCCAGCAAAATCAGTGCACATAACATCGCGACCCCAATGACGGTAGCGCGGGCCAGTGCATTGGCAGACGTCAGCACCGCACTGGCCATCAAGACACAGGCGCCAACCGCTAACGCGTTACCCAGACCAAACAGCAGATCGGCAAAACGATGTTTGCGTTTGCATTCACCATTGGTCAACACCAAGACGCTCAGTAAAACACTGATGAAAAAAAGCGCGCCTTGGCGCGCCAAGGCGGCCGCCATCAGCAAGAATAGCGCTGCCACGACACGGTTGAAGGTATACCATTGCACGGCGGTTTTGACTGCCGGTTCGGCCTTTGTCGAAAATTGCGCCATCGTGTGGGCGCTGGCAATGGCAGGGCAAGAACAGTGCGTGCAACGGTCTGCGCCTGCATCGTTAGTGGTTGTGGCATTGCCAGTCGTAATTCATCGTTCAGGTATCTTTGCCGCATGTGCCGGGTAAATTGGCACAGGCTAGCGGATGAAGCATTCCGCCTTGTGGTTTAACTTTGCCGGATTGCATAGCGCTGGCCGACGTATCGATTATCCAATATGAATCGTGCCTTCGAGGTAATTGACGCAGGTTCCGGCGACGAAAACGGTCGCACCGTCTACGCGGCAATACAACACGCCGAACGCGCGGATGCCTGCAATGCAACCAGTTCCTGTTTCTGCAATTTCTTCGCCCAATATGGTGCCAGACCTGCATGGATGGAACCGGTGACCGGGTCTTCGATACCGCCGTTCGCCGGCCAAAAATATCGCGAGGCAAAATCATATGCATTGCCCGGTGCCGTCACGACAACGTCGAACGGATCCAGGGTTTTCAGCTTTTCCAGATCAGGCACAACCGACTTCACCTGCTCTTCGTTTTCCAGAATCGCAAAGTAAGCTTGCTGATTTTTCAGGTAGGCGAGCGGTGTGAT
>JAGWUK010000166.1 GCA_028868455.1 Burkholderiales bacterium
GTTTCCAAGCAATTCGTATGCCAAACCGACCCGAAAATGCACGTTCGCATTGCCGGGCGCGAGTTTCAGCGCCTGTGCAAGCAAACGCCCAGCTTCCGCCTGGTCGCCTAGGCGTGCCGCATAGGTCGCCATGCGGTACACCAGCGTCACGTCATCAGGAGCGCCCGCTAAGCGCGGTTGCAGCAGCTCGCGCGCCTTTTGATATGCAGCACGAGCGTCCTGTTCACGCCCCGGTATCCACAGCAGCGCATCTGCTAAGTTTCCCCAATACATATAATTCGCCGGGCTACCTTTGTCCGGTGCCACTGCTTGCTCAAACGCCCTGGCGGCCGCCAGATAGTCTCCACGCTGAAAAAGCGCCACGCCGAGTGCCGTGTTCAGTCGTCCGCTGGAGCGGATTTGCAGTCCCTGTTGCAGTACATGCAAAGCTTCATCAACCTGATCAAGACGAGTCAGGGTTGCGCTCAGATTCGCGTAGGCATTGACGGCATCGGGTTGCAACTGAATACTGCTACGAAACGCTTGTTCTGCCCCTGCATAATCTCCCATCCGATATAGCACCGTACCTTCAGCGTCAGCAAACACCCGCTCATCTGGGAATAAATTCATGCCATTTTTGGCGAAAGCTAATGCTTCGGACAGTTTCCCCAATCCCATAAGCGCTTCAAATTTCCCATACCACGCAAAGCTGTTTTTCCCATCCATATTCATGGCACCCGTAAATATCGCAAATGCTTCTTCCCTTTTACCTTGGTGAAGTCGAACCAGTCCTTTAGCCACCTGACTCAACGCCAGCTGGTCATTTAACTTCAATGCGCGCTGCGCGCTCGCATCTGCTCTACGCAACCAAAGCACGTCCTTCAGGTCACTCGCGTAGCGAAAACTATAAACCAGCGACATACCAGCCACGGCGGCAGCATTATTGGAATCATGCTTCAGGACGGTTTCAAAACTTTGTTGCGCTTTATCCAAACTGCCGGGACGATCAAACAGTTTCAGCGCCTCCAAACCTTGTTGCATGGTCAAGGCTTCGGAATAGGGCTTGAGCAGGCTGGGATCAAACTCCAGATAGGGGATCGCTTTCCAGATGCCGAAAGCTAGCATTAGGCTGATGGCGACAGCAGCCAATATGCGTGAACGCTTGTTGGAATGACGTAAGTTCTTTAACAGACCTGGTGTCACAGCATTGGCAACTGGCGTTATGGGTGTCTCACTGAACGTAATAGTGTTTATGTTCAACGCTGACAACTGCGCCAATACTTGCTGCATGTCTGCATAGCGATTTTCCGGCTGCCGTGCGGTCATGCGGCGTATCAGGCTCACAACCGCAGGCGGAATCTGCATAGAAAAATCCCAGCTGTCGGAACTTGATTGCATCAGCGCGGCAGCCAGCGCCAGACCGCTCAGACTGGAAAATGGGCGGCTACCGCTCAACAGCTCATACAGGATCACACCTAATGCATAAACATCGCTCTGCGCATTGGCGGCGGTACCGGTCATGCGCTCTGGCGCCATATAGGCGATGGTGCCTTGCGGGTCAATTTGATTGAGCGACGTCGTTGCCTGGGCATCGGCTTGCGATGCCAACCCAAAATCAAGAATGCGTATACGGTCATCCGGCTCCAGCATCAGGTTCGAGGGTTTCAGGTCACCGTGTATCAATCCCGAAGCATGCGCTACCTGCATTGCCTGCGCCACCTGGCGCACGATATCCAATGCTTGTGTCGTCGTCTGCGGGCCGTTTTGCAGGCTTTGCTTTAAAGTCTGCCCGGGTACCAGCTCCATGATGATAGAAGGCGGATCCTGCTCATCTTCGATGGCAAAAATTTTGACAAAAGCAGGGTGCTGCAAAGAAGCGGCCAGCCGCGCTTCTTTTAGCAAGACAGCCGTTTGAGCCGGACCTTCGAGGTTTTTTAATTGCTTGATCGCGACCAGGCGACACAACTTGCTGTCCCACGCCTGATACACCTGTCCAAATCCACCTTCACCGAGCGCGCGTTGCAAATCGTAATGTTTAAAACTCTGGCTGTCGTCGCGACCCGTCGTTGTCGCGGTACCCGGTTGCATCTCGCTTATGGAACTGGCGGTGTTGTTTTGCATGAATAGCAGGAATCAGTTGGCTAGGAAATAGAATCGGCATTGGTATTGTGCAACAAAAATTTCGATAAAGTTAATTTTTACATGTAAAAAACATGTCAACGACATGTAAAACGCGATGCCAATACCAGAGCACCGTTTATCCAGACGGATATCGGACGTTTTTGTTTTAACTTGAAGAAAGTAATTCTCGGAAAGCAATCCGTCGCATTTGTAGCGACTTCAAATCACTTGGCTGACGGCGTCCGATTCTCCCCTGCTCAGGATCGCGCTTTACGAAAAAGCTGCCACCGCAGCGTTAGCTGCCACATCAGGAGCAGCACAAGCAAGCACGCAACGTAGGTAATGGCAAGCGAAGGTGTGTAGCCGAGATAGGCGTCGTTTCCGCTTTGAAAATCGATTTGCCGACCAAACCGTGTCTGCATATAAACCCAGGACAACGCATGGATCAGTGCGATATGCACCATATAAAAGAACATTGGCGAACTGCCGAACAACAGCAATATCTTTGGCGGCTCCGGCAAATATCGTTCAAACAGCATCAGCAAAAAACAGCTGATGCTGAGTGTCACGCACAGATATAGCAACGACGGCGGATATTTGTGAACTTTGACAAACGCCATCAAATCGATCATCCACCCCTGGCCCTGGGCTTGCCAGTGATCCGGGTCGCCATAGAAATTGCCACTACGCAGCAATACAAAAGCCAGCATCAGCAGCACCGCAGATGCCAACAAAAACCGCTGACGCTGCGCCGCTGGCCACAACATTACCGGTCCCACTGCATACCCTGTCGCCATTAAGCCTATCCAAGGCATCAGCGGATAGTACACATCGATACTGACGCCATTGGCCAGCGGAATAGATCCGCCCTGATGCCAGAATATCATGGCGATTCCGGCATCTTTCGCATGCATGGCATCGAGCAAATTATGCGGCAGGATCAAGGCCAGCGCAGTCACTATCAATAGACTGCGCGGCAACCAGATCAATAAGCCTAACGCCATCATTGCGACGCCGATTGCCCAGATCACTTGCAGAATCACCGAGTGATAGGCAAACTGCCAGCTAAAACTGACCCATGTCCATTCCAGTACGACCAGCAAAAATCCGCGACTCAATAAATAGCGCGTCATATCCGGTCTCGAATAACGTCGCGAGCGCAAGTATGCCGACATGCCAGCCAGCAGGACGAAACTCGGTGCGCATAAATGCGTCACCCAGCGTGTCCAGAACCAGGCCGCGGAACCGGACTGCCAGTCCAGAGGATCAAACAGGGCAGGCGAAAAGTAATCACGGGTATGGTCAAGCGCCATCAGCATAATCACCAGACCGCGAAGAGCATCGATAGAACGCAAACGGGGTGTCACTGTCATGTTTGTCCTCGGTTGAAAATCAGAACGCAAACTGTCGATGATTGTAGCGATGCATCAACATTTGAGCCAGCGGGTTTTCTGACATGTTGACGGCGCCAGCTCAACTCATTCAGCGGCGCAAAAAAAAACCGCCACTGGGGCGGTTTTTCTTGCATGCAGTCTGAATTTTTGCGGGGCGAGAACCAAGCTTGTCTGCACGCTGCCGTGAATTGTATGGCGTCAATTCACCGATGGACATCGTCTTGCGCAGCGAGGTCAGACGAGTGCTTCAATTGCTGCCTTTCAACAGAAAATTATGCGAGATCAAAACGATCAAGATTCATCACCTTATGCCAGGCCGCAATAAAGTCACGTACAAAATCGGCTTGTGCATCACTGCTGGCGTAGACTTCTGCCAGAGCACGAAGTTGAGAGTTAGAACCGAAAATCAAATCGACGACTGTCCCTGTCCATTTCAACGCGCCGCTTGTTCTATCACGCCCCTCCAGCACAGCTTCGTCTGCGGCGGATTTTTGCCATCGAGTATTCATGTCGAGCAGATTGGTGAAAAAGTCATTGCTCAAGACACCGGGTCGCGATGTGAATACGCCATGCTGGCTTTGCCCGGTATTGGCGTTCAATGCGCGCATGCCTCCAATCAACACGGTCATTTCCGGCGCACTCAATTGCAACAAATTGGCGCGGTCCAGCAAAATCTCAGCTGCATGACCTCCCTGCCCCTTGCCCGCAAAATTGCGAAAACCGTCAGCTACCGGCTCCAATACGGCAAACGATTCGACATCCGTCTGTTCTTGCAATGCGTCCATGCGCCCCGGTGAAAACGGAACGTTGACTTCATGTCCTGCTTTTTTCGCAGCATCTTCGATCGCAGCGCAACCGCCCAATACGATCACGTCTGCCAAGGAAATTTTCTTACCACCGGTCTGGGTCGCATTGAATTCCTGTTGTACGCCTTCCAGCCTCGCGATGACGTTTGCCAGATCGCCGGGTTGATTGACTTCCCAATCTTTCTGTGGTGCCAGGCGAATACGGGCGCCATTCGCTCCGCCACGCTTATCGCTGCCACGGAACGTGGAAGCGGAGGCCCAGGCCGTTGTCACTAATTGCGATGTGCTAAGACCAGAAGCCAGCAGCGTTTTCTTCAGGGCAGCGACATCCTGTTCGTCAACCAGTGGATGATCAACGGCAGGAATCGGATCTTGCCAGATCAGGGTTTCTTTTGGAACCAGTGGACCGAGGTAGCGGGAAAGTGGTCCCATGTCGCGATGTGTCAGTTTGAACCACGCGCGTCCAAAAGCGTCAGCCAACGCCTGCGGATCTTGCATGAAACGGCGCGAAATTTTTTCATAAGCCGGGTCCATGCGCAATGCCATATCTGCTGTCGTCATCATCGGCGCATGACGTCGTGCCGGATCATGTGCATCCGGTACGGTCGTTTTTGCAGCAGGATCAGTCGGCGTCCATTGATGTGCGCCAGCCGGACTCTTGCTGAGCTGCCATTCATACCCGAACAAGGTTTCAAAATAACCGTTGTCCCATTGAATCGGATTAGGTGTCCATGCACCTTCAATACCGCTGGTAATCGTGTGTACACCTTTGCCGCTGCCAAAACTATTTTTCCAGCCCAGGCCTTGCTCTTCAATACCAGCTCCTTCCGGTTCAGGGCCAACGTGTGCCGGGTCGCCTGCACCGTGCGCTTTACCAAACGTATGACCACCAGCGACCAAGGCAACGGTTTCCTCATCGTTCATCGCCATACGTGCAAACGTCTCGCGAATATCACGTGCCGAGCCGATTGGGTCAGGCGTGCCGTTAGGGCCTTCGGGATTGACGTAGATCAGACCCATCTGTACTGCTGCAAGCGGTTTTTCCAGTTCGCGATCGCCGCTATAGCGCTGATCGCCCAGCCATTTTCCTTCTGAGCCCCAATAGATATCTTCTTCCGGCTCCCAAATGTCGGGACGACCGCCAGCAAAGCCAAAGGTCTTGAACCCCATCGATTCCAGCGCGACGTTCCCCGCCAAAATCATCAAATCGGCCCAGGATATGTGCTTTCCATATTTTTGCTTGATTGGCCACAGCAAGCGACGCGCTTTGTCGAGGTTGCCATTATCCGGCCAGCTATTGAGTGGTGCGAATCGTTGCGCGCCAGCGCCAGCGCCGCCGCGACCGTCACTGATACGGTAAGTGCCCGCACTATGCCAGGCCATGCGGATGAACAAAGGACCATAGTGACCGTAATCGGCTGGCCACCAGTCTTGCGAATCGGTCATCAATGCGTGCAAGTCGGCAATCACGGCATCCAAATCCAGTGACTTGAACGCCTCGGAATAATTGAAATCCTCGTCCATAGGATTTGAGGCGCGGGAATGCTGATGCAGAATCTTCAAATTTAATTGATTCGGCCACCAGTCTGCATTTGCCGGCGCGCCGGCAACGGCGTTAACGCGAGCACTTCCTGAAAACGGGCATTTTGCTTCGTTTGACATGCTTATCTCCTTGCATAGGTTGAATGGACTGATGCAAAACCGCCCCAGTCGCGTTGCAGCTCACGGGTACCCAGAATACAAGCATCGTTCGCGATGCCAGGCTTGAACAAGCTTATGCCAATTCCAGGAAAGTGATAAAACTAAAACAAAACCATCTCAGCGATGCTGGAGCTCACTCCTCGTATAACGATGTGCGCTACCGATGTCGCCGCGTCTTGCAAGATCAATTTTGTCAGTCTTCAGTGAGTACGAAACCAATTGTAGGCAAAGCAATTCAATAGAACAATTCAATTTTAAATATGATATCGATTTATTTTAACTAACGACTTTCCTTATTCAATCCGTAGAACCGATGGCGCCGGTACCGCACCTTGGTGTTTCGATACTCATTGTCCACCACTTCATGCAAAGTGATTGGCTAAGCAAAGATTGAAATAAGCACGATTTGACAAGGCAATAAAAAAAGGCCGACCTGTACTGGCCGACCTTTAAAAACTCATAGCTGAAAATTAACTGCTACAGCATGCTATGTAATTCCTCGCTCCATAAAAACTTGTTTAATGGAACTGGCTGAAGTCCGGTTTGCGCTTCTGGAAGAACGCCATGAATGCTTCCTTCGCTTCCGGGCCATTCAGCATCGCGGAAAAATGCTGGTTTTCTTCAGCCATTTTGGCAACGATGGCCTCCGGTTGCTTGG
>JAGWUK010000167.1 GCA_028868455.1 Burkholderiales bacterium
TTGCACATTCTTGGCGCTATTGTCGACTGGCTCCCGGACTACCCACCGCAACATGCGAACGCCACGCAAAAAATTACTCCAGCGACTTTGCAACAGAACGGCACCGACCGTGCCGACAGCGACGATGATAAATGCGGCGGGCTGAAGCAAGGAGGAAATTCTGCCTCCTTCTAATAATTGACCTGAAACTATTCCTGCAAGAGCTAAAATTAGCCCGATTATGCTAGCCCAGTCCACGCTTTCTCCCGTAAAAATGACCTGAGCCTGGCAACTGCCTGACTATGTAACTGTGACACCCGAGACTCTGAAACCCCCATGACCGCGCCAATTTCCTTGAGGTTCAGTTCTTGCTCATAATACAAACCCATCAATAATTTCTCGCGCTCCGGCAGACTGTCAATGGCGCCGATAACCGCATCACGAAAATCTTCGTTCAGCAAATCCTGTAAAGGATCACCCGAAGAATCGGAGCAATAATGATCAAGGAAATGCTCTTTGGTATCGGCGTCATGGAAATCTTCGTAATACACAAGTTGATGCCCGCCGCTGTCACCTAGCATATCCTGATACTCGCTGAGGCTGAGTTTAAGAGATTTAGCAACTTCGGTTTCTAACGGTGGCCGCCCCAGCTTTTGCTGCAGGGTATTCATCGCATTTTCGATTTTTCGCATGTTCTGCCTGACGCCGCGTGGCAGCCAATCGCTGCTTCGCAATTCATCCAGCATCGCGCCGCGTATGCGTTGAACCGCATAGGTCTCAAATTGCGCACCGTGGGTATCTTCATAGCGGTTAACGGCGTCAAGCAGCCCAATCATGCCAGCCTGCACCAAATCGTCCACCTCAACACTCGGAGGCAAACGCGCCTTCAGTTGGTAAGCCAGACGCTTAACCAATGGCGCATGCTCCCTGAGGAGGAAATTTTTATCCGATTTTCCGCTTGCGGTGTACATAGTTGATTAAATTCCGAGACCGACACCCAGCTCAGCTATTCCTTCTAAACGTAAAGTTGATCGTGCTGACAAAGCTAATTTTTCTGCCAAACCTGCAAATGCCAGCGATGCGCGCGCCAAAGGAAATGCATCGATTACCGAGCGCCCCAGGTTCGCTGCTTTTTTTACATGCTCATCTTCCGGCACATGCCCAATAAAATACAAAGGCAATGCCAAATACCGACTGGCGGCCTGCGACATATTCGCAAACACCAGTCTTGCTTCCGATTCCGTCGCACCCGATACCAGAATGCCAAACTCCCGGCGACCAAGCCGATTGCTGACTCGCTTAATCAAGCCATACGCCGCTTTAATTTGCGCTGGATCAGCAGACACTTGTATGACTATTTCACTGTCATCGAGTGAATTCAACGGAAACGTGTCGCTTGCATCAAGGTCACTATCCACGATCACCAGATCGGAGCGACTGACAATGACATCAAATACCCGCGACAAGCGCCGCCCCGTTTCCAGTGACAAGCCCGATGGAGCAACAGTCTCATTACTCAGCATAGTCACGGATAGTCCAGAAGCAACAACTTTAATGGCCTCCTGCATTGTACGCTGTTGTTTCGCTACGTCCAATAAGGTGCGGTCATGTCGTGCGTTGAGCCAGGCGCCAATGCTGTCTTGTGTTGCGCGGGCATCCACCATCAACACCTGATTTCCCTGCCTTGCCAGCGATGCAGCCAGATTTACCAATGTGCCGCCTTTATCGTCGTCGCGCAAAGCAGATAAAAAAGTTAATACGCGTGGTTTTGGCTCCGCCAGCATGCGGCGCAATCCTTCTGCCTGATCGAATTTAGCCAAGAGACACCTCCCGGGCAGCGAATTTGGCAGAAGTTCCGGTCATCGCAGCGCCAGCCATCAGCAATGGTAATTCATCGTCGAGATAACGATAAGGGGCGGTTTCACGTTTTAATTTAAAGGCGCGATCTATCAGATATTGCTTATTAGCGATATGCAAATCTTCCGGTACACGCTGACCGCTGGCAACGTAGTAAAGCATCAATTTTTGACGAATCGCAATATCCAGCGCACCACCTATTGTTGCCGCCTCATCCAGCTTGGTCAGAATACAACCTGCCAGCCCATCGCCCTGATATGCACGCACCACCTCGCTCAAGGTTTCGCCAGTTGACGTGGCATTCAGACACAGCAAGCGCTTGACGCGCGTGTCTGGACCGGACAACATTGCGACTTGCTCGGTCACCATTTTGTCTCTTTGACTGACACCAACCGTATCGATCAACACCGTATGCTTGTTTTTCAGCTCATCCAGAGCAAGACGCAAATCGCTCTCATCTTTTACCGCATGCACCATCACGCCTAAAATTTTTCCGTAGATGCGCAACTGTTCATAGCCGCCGATACGATAGCCGTCCGTCGTGATCAGTGCCAGTTTCGATGGCCCATGCCGCATGACGCAACGCGCAGCCAGTTTCGCCGTTGTCGTCGTTTTCCCTACCCCGGTCGGTCCGACCAGTGCATACACACCGCCCTTTTCCAGAATTTCACTTTCATTGTTAATGGTAGAAAGATTGCGCGCCAATATCCCCTTGACCCAATCAATACCGTTATTAACACTGTCAACTTCCGGTAAATTGTTAATCAGGTAGCGCGACAAGCTCGCGCTGAATCCTGTCGCCAGCATTTCACGCAGAATTTCCGCTTTTTTAGGCTCGCGTCGCTGCGTGTTACTCCATGAGAGTTCAGCAAGCTGGGATTCCAGCATATTCCGCATCGAACGGATTTCCGACATCATTGTATTGACATCATTGGTATTCACGGCTTCGCTGGTGCGAACGGCGTTACTGGCCTTATTCACAGAAACTGTGCGTGATTCCAATTCTGGAGCGGCTTGCCGGGCAACACTGACTGATCGTGCAGGCGCTTTCGGTGCTTTCGGAATTTCACTGTTAAATCGTGGCGTAAACCTTGGCGCACTAGGTACGGTTTCAGGTGCACTGACATCCGATTCAATTGCGCTGATGGCATCATCGGCCATAGCAAGAATTTCGACTTTGCCATCGACATTGCGATTTGACAAAATGACGGCGTCAGCTCCCAAGGCATCGCGTAGCATTCTTAGAGCTTCACGTGAAGTGTTTGCGGAAAATTTTCTGACGTTCATGATTGTCCTCCAACCAGACTGGTAACTCTAATCGTTTTTGTTTCAGGTAACTCAGCGTGCGACAGCACTTTGAGTTGCGGTAAAGTCCGACGCAGGAATCGCGACAACAAGGCGCGTAATGGTGCTGGCACAAGCAATACCGGTGTCAGTCCCATTTGTTCCTGATGCTGGGCTGCCACTTCGGTCTGACTTGCCAAGGTGTCGGCCAGACCCGGCTCGAGTCCACCACCATCATTGCCACCGGTATGCAACGCCTGCATCAACAAACGTTCCAGGCGGTTGTCCAGGGTCATGACAGTCAACTCGTTGGTACCCGGGAAAATCTGCTGAACAATGGCGCGCCCCAAGGCCACACGAACCTGTGCGGTCAGCTCGGCAGCATCCTGGGTATGCATGGCCTGCTCAGAAAGCGTTTCGATAATGGTGCGCATGTCGCGGATATGAACACCCTCGACCAAAAGATTTTGCAAAACTTTTTGCAAAACGGATAAAGGCAGCAACTTGGGAACCAGGTCTTCCACCATCTTCGGCATTTCTTTTGCCAGATGATCCAACAATTGCTGCACTTCCTGACGTCCCAGCAATTCGGAAGCGTGCGTTGTGATCAGATGATTCAGATGTGTAGCGATAACCGTACCAGCATCCACCACGGTGTAACCCATGGATTGCGCTTGTTCGCGCATACTGGCTTCGATCCAGACCGCAGGCAGACCAAATGCCGGATCGGTCGTTTCCTGGCCGGGCAACGGGCCAGTCACCATGCCCGGATTAATAGCAAGGAATTGACCATTCAGTGCCTCACCAGCGCCCACTTCGACGCCTTTCAAGGCGATCCGGTAAGCTGAAGGTTTAAGTTCAAGATTGTCGCGGATATGAACTGGCGGAGATAAAAAACCGACTTCCTGGGCGAATTTTTTACGTATGCCTTTAATCCGCCGCAACAACTCGCCACCCTGCGCTTTGTCCACCAGAGGAATCAGGCGGTACCCAACTTCCAGACCAAGCGTATCGACTGGCAAAATGTCTTGCCAGGTCGCTTCTTCCATCTCGGCTGCAGGTACATTTTGCGCTTCGACTTTCTCTTCAATGGCGGGGGCAACCTGCGCACGCTTAATCAACGCGTATCCACCACCGCCGATAATTGCCGCCAGCAAAATGAAGGCGATATGCGGCATTCCCGGAATCACCCCCATGCCGCCGACGATGGCCGCAGCGATGATCAATACCTGTGGCTTGGCGAATAACTGACCGATCAATTGACCGCTGATATCTTGCTCACTGGCGACTCGCGACACGACCACACCGGCTGCAGTAGAAATAATCAGAGAAGGGATTTGCGCTACCAGACCGTCACCGATGGCGAGCAACGTGTAATTCTTGAGCGCTGCCGCAAAGTCCAGGTCATGCTGAACCATACCAACAATTAAACCGCCCACGATATTGATGACCGTAACCATAATACCGGCGACCGCATCGCCACGTACATATTTACTGGCACCGTCCATCGCGCCATAAAACTCTGCTTCTTGCGCGACTTCAGTACGACGTCTGCGTGCTTCTTGCTCGGCGATCAGACCGGCATTCAAGTCAGCATCAATCGCCATTTGCTTACCCGGCATCGCATCCAATGCGAAGCGGGCACCGACCTCTGCAATACGTCCTGCACCTTTGGTCACAACGGTGAAGTTAATAATCGTCAGGATAATAAATACTACGATACCGACCGTGTAATTGCCGCCAATCAGAAAATGACCAAAAGCCTCAATCACTTTACCGGCGGCATCAGGACCAGTATGGCCTTCCGTCAGCACCACGCGGGTTGATGCGACGTTCAGCGACAAACGCAGCATGGTACTGACCAACAGCACGGTCGGGAACACCATGAAATCCAAAGGCTTCACCGTGTACAAGCTGGTCAGCAAAACGATGATCGCAATTGCGATGTTAAAGCTAAAGAAAACATCCAGTACAAATGCCGGCAACGGCAACACCATCATTGCCAGCATCAGGATGATCAATATCGGCGCGGCCAAAGCCTTGCTGTTGACCCCTAACATCCAGGCGGGTAACTTAAGGCTGTTCATATACGTGCTCCTGCCTGATTATTCGGATCCAACTCTGGAGGGACATACAGATTATTGGGCTCATGTGGACGAAGACCGCCACGTTCGCGGAAAGTACGTAATTGAAAAACGTAGGCCAACACTTCGGCGACGGCGGAGTACAACGTTTCCGGAATTTCATCGCCCAGGTCAGTATGCTTGTACAAGGCACGTGCAAGTGGTGGCGCTTCCAGCAAAGGCACGCGGTGCTCTTTGGCCAGCTCGCGAATTTTTGCAGCTACTTCGTCCGCACCTTTGGCAACTACTTTCGGCGCGCCCATGCCACCCTCGGTATATTTCAACGCTACGGCAAAGTGCGTCGGGTTAGTCACGACGACATCCGCCGTCGGAATTTCCGACATCATGCGGCGGCGTGCCATTTCGCGCTGTTGCTGGCGTATCTTGGCTTTGATTTGCGGATTACCGTTTGCTTCCTTGGATTCCTGCACGACTTCCTGATGCGTCATCTTCAGCTTATTGGCGTAGTGCCACATCTGATAGGGCGCATCGATCGCCGCAATCAGCACCAGCGCACCGACAATCGCCAGGAAACACACTCCCATCATGTGACCCACATGCGCGATGCCTTGCGTCAGCGATTCTTGCGGCAAACCGAAAATCGCATTTTTCTGACCCATGATGACGATCAGCGCCACACTGCCCACCAGAATCGTTTTAAAAATCGCTTTGAGCAGTTCCACACCCGCCCGCGCAGAAATCATATTACCGAGACCCGAAATCGGATTCATTCTGGAAAAATTCGGTGTCAATGCCTTGGCACTAAATAACCAGCCACCGATCAGTAATGGTGAGCCCAGTGCAACGATCAACAACAATACGGCCACCGGCGCAAAGGCCATCAACACATCCATCAAACTGCTGGCGATTTTTGTAAACAACAGATTGTGGTCGTAAATCAGCGCCCTCTCCAACGATAATCCAGTCACCAGGGAATGCGTCAAATGCCGCACAAGACCATCGCCCATCATCCACAAGGCACTGCCCGCAGCCAAAAGAATCGTGCAGGTTGACAACTCCCTCGAACGAGGAACGTCGCCCTCTTCCCGCGCCTGCTCCAGTCGCTTGGGCGACGCCGGCTCGGTTCGTTCAAGATCACTATCTTCCGCCATTACTCACTCCATTTATTTCCGCAAAGCAAACGACATTTCGTTTGCGTACCTACACAGATACGATTATTCGCGAAACAGAGCGTGCTAGATGCGTGGAATAAGACGGGAAATACCCCTTTACTTTCACCAAAGACTATTCAGTGAAGGGAAATAATGACGAAAGAGGCATTCGGGAATGTGACTTCACTGAAATCAGGTATTTTAATAGCGACTTCGCGTCAAATTGATTTACCAGTGACTGGCCGAAACACATCAAAGCGAGTGCCGATTAACCGTGAGTGGAAGAATGTGATACCTGATG
>JAGWUK010000168.1 GCA_028868455.1 Burkholderiales bacterium
AAAAAATATCGGATTGAATGAATCCTACTGTGCGTCCATATTCCCGTATGCCGTTACCGATGACATACGCGGCAAACGCCAGACTCAATACAAGGCTGCTGGTCGCGGAATGCGTCATTGCGGGAAAAAATTCGACCAGGCCAAATGCAATCACGCTCATGATCGCCGTCCAGAAAATCTGCCGGTACCAATACCGGCGCAACAAACTTTTTCTGGTGTCGGCATTGACAGCACTGGCAACGGTGGTCAGCGGACCGGCAATCCAGGAATCGACAATCAATCCGGCCAGCAAACCACCGGCATAAAGCTGGCCATATAATCCGTAGTCGTTCTTGTTGACCAGTCGAATGAGTAATGCACTAATAGCAAAATTCAGAGCGCTCAATATGCCCTGATCGATCACGGACAAAATGGAAGACGATAAAAATTTTTTATGAAAATCCATGACCTTGCTTTAACATTCCATTCATTCGAGCAGCACATTACCATCATGCACTATTGATGCACAAAGTGTTTCACACTTTTACAATCAGTTTTCAACTTTTTACACAGCGATATGAACAACTTCACAAACAATGACGGGGCTCTGGTTCTCTTTAGCGGAGGGCAAGATTCTACGACATGTCTGGCCTGGGCGTTATCGCGTTATGCACGCGTCGAAACTATCGGATTCGATTACGGGCAGCGACATGCAATTGAGCTCAGCGTGCGTCCGGTTCTGCTGGAAAAAATGCGCAGTTTTTCATCCGACTGGCAACAGCGGCTAGGTGAAGATCATATGGTTGATTTGTCATTGATATCGCAGTTATCGCAGACTGCAATGACGGAAGATATTGCCATTGAGATGCAGGAAAACGGATTGCCGAATACCTTCGTTCCTGGACGTAACCTGATGTTCATGACCGTCGCAGCGACACTGGCCTATCGCCGCGGACTCAATGTGCTGGTTGGCGGCATGTGCGAAACGGATTTCTCTGGCTATCCGGATTGTCGCGACGACACCATGAAGGCGCTGCAAGTGGCACTGAATCTGGGCATGGCGACGCGCCTTAAACTCGAAACACCTTTAATGTGGATCAACAAAGCACAGACCTGGAAAATGGCAGAGCGACTTGGGGGCTCCGCGCTGGTCGATCTGATACGTAGCGATACCCATACCTGCTATCTGGGTGAACGCGGACAATTGCATGACTGGGGATATGGTTGCGGCACCTGCCCAGCCTGTGCATTGCGCGCACGGGGTTATGCGCAATATTGCAATAAGGAATGGTGAAATTGTAAGCCTGTAGTTAGTTTGATGGACTAAAATCAATTTATTCCATTTTCCGGGTTCATCACCGCTATGCTGATCGCCTTTCTGACTGACTTGCATGCCAATCGTGAAGCGGTTTCTGCCTGTCTGGCGCATGCCGAACGACAAAACGTCACCAAGTACGCATTTCTCGGTGATCTGGTTGGTTACGGCGCTGATCCGGCATGGGTCATGGAAACCGTCATGGACTATGTGAAACGCGGCGCATGGGTATTAATGGGCAATCATGATGCTGGCGTTTTGCAAGATGACAGGCAAGGCATGAATCCGGTTGCACGTCAGGTCGTGGAATGGACACGATCGCAGCTTAGTAACGAACAACTGGATTTTATTCGTGCGCTTCCCTATCGCATAGAGTCAGAGGATTTACTTTTCGTACACGCAAACGCCTGGGCGCCGGAAAAGTGGGAGTACATAGACGGAGTGATGGAAGCAATGCGCAGTATGCATGCGACCAAAGCTGCCATTACATTTTGCGGACATGTGCATATGCCCACCCTGTACCACATGACGATGACGGGTAAAACCGGCGAATTTCTCCCCACACCAGAAAGCAGCATTCCACTCAGCAAACAACGGCGCTGGCTGGTCATTCCCGGTTCGGTCGGACAACCTCGTGATGGCAATCCGGCGGCCTGTTATGCGACATTTGATACGGAAACCCAGGAGCTGACCTATTTCCGCGTTCCCTACGACGCGGAGCAAGCGTCACAAAAAATACTCGACGCGGGACTACCCGCGAGCCTTGCCGAACGACTGCTCACAGGGAACTGACATGAACGCGCGCAGTCACCAAAGTCTGCAGACGGGCATGGAATTTGACGGCTATCGTCTCGAAGAAAAACTGCACACCGGCGGCATGGCCGCACTGTGGCGTGTCACGGATCTGCGCGACCGGCACCTGAACAAGGATGAACCTGCGCGACGGGTTCCGCCATTGATCATGAAAGTTCCTTTACTGTTCTCGACCGATGATCCGACGGCCATCGTTGCGTTTGAAGTTGAACAGATGATCATGCCGAAATTAAAAGGCCTGCATGTTCCGCAGTATTTCGGTTCTGGCGATTTCGATGCTCAGCCGTATATTGTGATGGAACAAATCGCCGGCGAATCATTGCGTAGCCGTTTTGCGCAAGCACCTTTACCGGTCGACGAAGTGGTTACCGTAGGGATCAAGGTTGCACAGGCTTTACAGGATTTACACCGTCAGCATGTCATCCATCTGGATATCAAACCCAGCAACATCATGTTTCGCGACAGTGGAGAAGCCGTTCTGATCGATTTCGGCTTGTCACGTCATGATCGGCTGCCCGATTTGCTTGATGAAGAGTTCCGCTTGCCCATGGGCACCGGGCCATATATTTCGCCGGAACAGGTGATGGGCGTGCGCAATGAACCGCGCTCAGACCTGTTCTCCTTAGGTGTATTGCTTTACCATCTGGCGACCGGTGAAAGGCCGTTCGGGCACCCGACATCGGTATCCGGTTTGAAAAAACGTCTGTACCGAGACCCGATTCCGCCACGCAGCCACAAGGCCGACGTGCCACGTTGGCTACAGGAAATTATATTGCGCTGTCTGGAAGTTGATCCTGCTGCGCGCTTTGATACGGCAGCAGAACTCGCATTTGTACTCCAGCATCCGGAGCAGTTGACGTTGACCACACGCGCCGACAAAAGTGCTCAAGATGGGTATCTGTCTGTCCTGAAACGACGTTTTCGGGTTGCCGGGTCTGAGCCTGCATTGCAGCACAGCGTTTCTGAGCAATTGTCCAAGGCACCCATTATTGTTGCGGCGCTTGATCTGACTCATGGTTCACAGTCGCTGGCTGAAAGTCTGCTGCATATCACGCGACGCATGCTGCAAACAGAGCCGGGAGCCAGACTGGCATGCCTGACCATACGCAAGACCAGCCGGATCGGCATGGATGAAAGCCTGATACAGCAAGGTGAAAACATCCACGTTAAACAGCTGGTTGATCTGAAACACTGGGCGCGTCCGCTCAATCTGAGCCCTGACAAAATTACTTTTCATGTTCTGGAAGCGTCAGATCCGGCCAGTGCCATTGTCGATTATGCGCGCAACAACGGTGTCGACCATATCATCATCGGATCGCGTGGCAGTTCCGCCATCCGGCGCTACCTGGGCAGCGTCTCTGCACAGGTCGTCGCCGAAGCGGAATGCACGGTCACCGTGGTCAAATTCCAGGGCAAATAAGACCATCCGCAAGGCTTATTTGGTACGGACAATCAGACCGCTATTGGCATCTTCTTTATAGGCGTAATTCACGCGGCCCTTACGTATTTCCCCCATAAATACCATGCCTTGCACAATCGCTTCGTGGTCTGATTTCGAAAACGGCTTTCTGTAACGCGTGATCACCGTCGAGGTCGCGTCATATTTCATGTTTTCCAGCGCATCACGAATTTTTTTGGGTTCGGTAGTATTTGCCTGCATGATTGCCAGGCTCAGTATGCGCAAGGCATCATAGGTTTGTGCGGCAGACACGGCAGACGGGATGTTCTTGACGTTATTTAAACGAAAGTAGGACAAAACAAAACTGCTGCTGCGGTTGCTGGATTCGTTTTCGATAAATGTCACCGGCATTCTTGCGCCTTCTGCGTTAGCCCCGGCGAGTTCGACAAAACTGCGCTGTGATAGTGTCCAGGAGCCGGTCAACGGTAAATTCGCTTTCGTTTTGGCGATACTGTTCGCCACCATTGCGGCCTCCGAGCTTAAGCAATACAAGGCGATAATTTGCGCACCTGCATGCTTTGCCTTCAGCACTTGTGCCGACATGTCCGTGTCGCCAACTTTAAAGCTCTCGATGGCAACAGGTGCCATCTGTCTTTTTTGCAATGCAGAGACCAGATTGTCTTTGCCGAATTCACCGTAAGGCGTGTCGTCATGCAGGATGGCAATATGCGTCAGTTTGCGTCTGTCGATGACGTCGTTGAGAATGGCCGCAGGTTGCACATTGTCACTGGCTGAGACGCGGAAGATATAACTGTCCGGCAGCGCTGGCGGCATGAATTGTTTAGTCACAATGGCACCAGTCGCAACACTGATGATCAAGGGAATTTTGGCATCCTGAAATATCTTCGCCGCCGGTAACGCCACGCCAGTATTGGCATACCCCACTACCGCGACCACTTTTTCTTTTTCGATCAATTCTTTTGCCATCGCGACCCCGATGGCAGGCGTCGCCTGATCGTCACGCTCGACCAATTCTATTTTTCGCCCTAATACGCCACCTATCTGGTTGATGTCTTGCAGGAATACCCTGGCACCACCACGCAGGCTTTCCCCCATATCCGTTGAAGACTGGCCGGTAAACGGACCAATAATCCCGATCCGTATCGGCGGCGCATCCGCCTTGGCTGCGCCAACACAAAATACCAATAAAGCAGTTACCAAAACAGAAATGCGCATAGTCAGTCTCCAGAAAAATTATTGTATTTATTAAACCTCAAGCATATGTCCGAGTTGAATGAGGCAAAGTCGGGCATCGTTATTTCAGGGTGCAGTACGGGCCTGAACTCCAATCATCATGTCAGACGAAAATCTGGCTTTGCCAGAGAAGCAATCAACACACCATCATCAGGCAATTTGCCGCCCTTGCTTCCAAACACCGAGAATGACAGGGATATCCTGCATCATCCGCACACGCATAAAATCGGCGCGCAAACCAGCTGCAATGTCACCACGGTCTGTAAGACCGATCAACTTCGCTGGCCGGAGACTGACGGTAGACATGGCTTTGGACAGGGTATATCCATCTTGTTGCAACAAAAAAGCCGCATGCAATAAGCTGCCAGGCACGTAGTCGGACGATAAAACGTCGAGCAAATCATGACGTGCCAATTCGCTGGCTGACACATTGCCGGAATGTGAACCGTTGCGCACGCGATTCGGCGCCCCCATCACAATGGACAAACCTTGTTCTCGCGCTGCCCTGGCTGCCTGCAGCGTAGTCGGAAATTCTGAAATGCTGACGCCATCAGCCACACCTTCGCGCACATGTTCCACGGTCGTGTCGTCGTGTGCAGCCAGTGGAATCGGATGCCCGTGTTGACGACAGAGTCGAATGATTTGCGCTCTGTTGCTCATGACATGACGTTGTTGACGATCTATCAGCAAACCAAGCATCTGATCAACTTTTTTGTCACTCCAGCCGCGCTTTCCGGTCACATACACACGGTAATGCTCAAGATTGGTCCATTGCCTTTGTCCCGGCGTGTGATCCATCAGGGAAACCAGGCGTAAATCGTCGTCATGCACATAGGGCTCAAACATCGCCAATAAGTCTGGCTCAGCCAATTCCAGTCGCATGTGCAAAAAGTGATCGGCACGTAAAATCTGCATCTGCGTAGCGTCCCGCAAACCCTGGATGCAACTGGCCATCGTTTTTATCCGCACGCTATCGGGATCGATATCGCCGACCGAAATTGCATCAAGCACCGTAGTAATGCCAGCGGCAGCGATTTGCGCGTCATGAGCAAGGATAGCGGGCAATACTGGCCAATTGACTTTCGGTCTGGGCATCAGGTGTTTTTCCAGATTATCCGTATGTAATTCAACCATGCCGGGCAGCAGATAATCGCCATGCCAGTCGTCACCGGACAATCCGCTTGAACCCACCTCAATATCCTGAATGACACCATGTGCAATTCTGCATGAACCAGTAAATTCGTCTTCGGAAGTCACGATTCTGGCATTGCGGATAACGCCATCAAAACTGGTGCTGAAATTCATAAATAAAGACAATAGAAAAATTTGATAACAGAACATTATCATGAATCAAATCAGACGCTTCCAATGGCGGAATCTTATTTGGACATTGATCTGCCATTTCGTGTTTTGTATTGCATTGAGACTGCTACATTCAATGAGATAAATCATATAAATAGCGTCGTTTCATAAATTTTTACGCGTCGCCACATTTTCGCGACACAATCTGCATCTGCTGTCTGCATTCCCAGACAAAGATGTCATGTTGCGACGTACTTCGTATATTCTTGCTGCATCCGTTTCCACATCTTCAGGGAAGTTCACCATGCGTAATGTGATTTTGATACTCTCTACTGCAGCCAGCCTGCTGGTTCCTGCGTTCGCATCTGCCTCAGACACACTGGATAAAGTACGACGCACGCAGACAATCGTCATTGGCATCCGTGAAACGCCCCCGTTTTCTTTTACTGACGCCAATAAGCAGCCCATGGGCTATTCAGTCGACCTGTGTCTGAAAATCGTGGAAGCCGTCAAAAAAGAGTTGAAACTTCCCAATCTGAAAACCCAGTTTTATCCTATCG
>JAGWUK010000169.1 GCA_028868455.1 Burkholderiales bacterium
GACTTCGCGGTCGCCTTCTTTGGCTTACTTTTCTTGGCGAGACAAGAAAAGTAAGTAGCCGCCGGTCTACCACCGGCCGGCAAGCGTCTCTAGGCCGTGAACGTCACAATATGAACGAAACACGAAACACGAAACACGAAACACGAAACACGAAACCAATTACACGCCCCGCAAACGCGCCGCCGCATCACGCAACATCTTCTCCGTCGTCTCCCAATCGACACAGCCATCCGTCACCGAACAACCGTATTTAAGTTGCGACAAATCTTCCGGTATGGCCTGATTACCGGCCACCAGATTGGATTCAATCATGACACCGACGATGGATGTATTGCCGTTGGCGATCTGGTTTGCCACGTCGGCCATGACCAGCGGTTGCAGTTCAGGTTTTTTGTAACTGTTGGCGTGGGAGCAATCGACCACGATGTTAGGTGGCAGCTTGGCTTTGACCAGTGCCTGCTGCGCCATGGCGACCGAGACCGTATCGTAGTTCGGGCGATCACCGCCACCGCGCAGGACGACATGGCCATATTGGTTGCCACTGGTGCGGACGATGGAAACGCGGCCCTGGCCGTTCAGACCGAGGAAGGAATGCGGATGCGAGGCGGACAGAATCGCATTGATGGCGATGCTGATATCGCCATCCGTGCCGTTTTTAAAACCGACCGGTGTGGACAGACCCGATGACATTTCGCGATGCGTTTGCGATTCGGTGGTGCGTGCGCCGATGGCGGTCCAGGCGATCAGGTCGCCCAGGTATTGCGGTGAAATCGGATCCAGCGCCTCGGTGCCAGTCGGCAGGCCGAGTTCGCAGACATCCAATAAAAAGCGGCGTGCTTTTTCCATACCTTCGTCAACGCGGAAAGAATCATCCATGTACGGGTCATTGATATAGCCTTTCCAGCCTGTGGTCGTGCGCGGTTTTTCAAAATACACGCGCATGACCAGCAGCATCACATCTTTGACTTCTTCTTGCAGCGCTTTCAGGCGGCGTGCGTAATCCAGTCCGGCGACCGGGTCGTGGATGGAGCAAGGGCCGACGACGACGAACAGGCGTTTGTCCTTGCGATCCAGAATCGCGCGCAAGGCTTCGCGGCTTTGTTCAACGACATCGCCCGCCCGATCGCTGAGCGGCAGGCGCGCATGCAATTCCTCCGGGGTGGGCATGTTGTCAAAAGAGGTGACATTAATATTTTCAAGTACGGTATGCGTCATGTTGATTACTGGGTGAAAAGTGAAAAAAGATGGCAGACATTATGACCGAGTTTTGAGAAAACGCAGAACCTCGGCAGGTCGGCGCGGCAATCGGGCTGTCCGTGGCACAATATTGTTTTGCACATTTTTGATGGTCACCACGATGTTGACAGCAGCGCAGATTCAGGAATTTCAGGAACAAGGTTTTTTGGTCTTGCCGCAACTGGCACCGACGACGTTTTGCGATGCCGTGTTGCAATTTGCCATGCAGCAGTTGCAGGCGCAGGCGCAGCCGATTGAGTATGAGGCCGACACCCGCTATCCGGGCGCGCCAGCCTCGCGTGAGGCGGAAGGCGGGCACACGGCGCGCCGCTTGTTGCAGGCCTACGCGCGTAGCCCTCTGCTGGCTGATTGGGCAACTGGCGCTGCGCTGGCGACGCCCTTGCTGCAATTGCTGGGTGCGGGGGCAAAGATGTCGCAGGCGCATCACAATTGCATCATGACCAAACAGCCGCGCTACTCGACGGCAACGGGCTGGCACCGCGACAGCCGCTACTGGAATTTCGCCCGCGCCGAGCTGGTTTCGGCATGGCTGGCTTTGCGCAACGAGACAGTGGAAAACGGTTGCCTGCTGGTGATCCCCGGTTCGCACAAAACACCGGTGCAGTCTGAGCAGTTGGATGAAGCGCAATTTTTGCGTACGGATCTGGCGCAAAATCAGGGCTTATTGGCGCGCGCCGTTCCGGTGCCTTTGCAGCAAGGCGATGTCTTGCTGTTTCATAGCAATTTATTTCATGCAGCAGGGCGCAACCAGACTGGCGATACCAAATTCTCAATGGTGTTTACCTATCGCGCTGCCGACAATACGCCGCGCGCCGGTTCGCGCTCGGCGAGTCTGGCGGAAATTTCCTTGTCCGGCGAGCAGATTTAGGCAGTCTGGCGGTCAGACAAAAATATTTCGGCCGGATCTGTAAGGTTTGGATGGTGTCGACGGACTAAGATGCAAACAGGTAGGTCGTTGTCGTGATTTTGTAGGCAATCTGCATACATTCTGCATGGCAACCGGCCTGTCTGACTTTTCTTGCATGCCTTACTTCGGAGAATGACTATGCAGCTTTTGACCAACAAATTGTCGGTAAGCCTGATGTTGGCGATGTCCTTGCTGGCGGGGGCAGCGCAGGCGGGCACGCCACAGGAAATCCCGGCCAAACCGGCCTTGAGCGGAACGACGCTGAACGGGAAACCCTTTGTGCTCGATACCAGCAAGCATGACGTGGTGCTGGTCACTTTTTGGGCGACCTGGTGTCCGACTTGCCGTGCTGAAATGCCGACTTTCAGAAAATTTTACGAAAGTCATCGTAGCAAAGGCTTTGATCTGGTGACCGTCAGCATTGATGACAATATGAGCGATGTCGATGACTATTCCAAATTGTCCAACTGGATGACCAAGGCGAATCAGCAATTTCCTTCGCTGTGGCGCAATGCCAGCGATTACAAAGACAATTTCGGCAAGGTCTGGGCAACACCAACGGCCTATCTGATCGGTCGCGATGGCAAAGTCATTGAGACCTTCAAGGGGGCGATCAAACCCGCACAATGGGCCAGAATCCGTAAAGCGATTGCGACTACCAGCGCTGCGCCGGCCGCGGTACATCATAGTTAAACACGGTCGTATGATCGGATGCTGAAACACCATACAGCAAGGCGCACATGGCATTCAGTGGACAGTCGTCACGAGGATTGATAGGCTGGCATTTTCTTGAGGACTGATGCAAGACGCATCGGTCCTATTACTTTGAAAAGATGCCATGACAGCTCGTCTTTCAGTTTTATTATTTGCCTTGTGCGTTCTTTTGGGCAGCACGCCTGCCAGTGCGGCGAATCCAGCGATGCGCACTGTGCAGGCCTGCGGTGCGCCGGTGCCATTGCAATTCGACATCATGCGAGCCGCCGGCGAGCAGGCGCGTTTCCCGGCGCTGGTGCTGGTGCATGGCGGCGGCTGGTTTACCGGTAGCCGCGCCGATTTTCACGGTTTCATGCAGGAGCTGGCGCGGCGCGGTATCGCCAGCATGAGCGTGGATTATCGTCTGGTGCCGCAGGCAACATTTCCGGCGCAAATTGAGGATGTGAAATGCGCCATGCGCTGGCTGCACGCGCACGCTGCCGAGTATCAGATCGACCCGCAACGTATTGCCGCCATGGGGGCGTCGGCTGGCGCGCAACTGGTGGCGCTGGCAGGGGCGACGCCGGGCAAATGGGATCGTTACGGCGGGTACACCCAATACAGCAGCGTGCCGCGCTGCATGATTTTGCATGGCACGCCTTCCGACCTCAGCGACTGGTGGGCAACCGCAGATGTCAGCGATCACCAGCCATTTTCCACGCGAAATATGCTGAAAGCCTTGATGCAGGGCGATTTCCCGCAGATGCGCGCAGCCTATCGCGCTGCCAGTCCGGTCAGTTATGCGCAGAAAAAAATACCGCCGACTTTGCTGATTCACGGCGAGCAAGACGATATCGTGCCGGTTCACCAGTCGACAAATTTCGCCGCCAAATTACGCGCTGCCGGCGCGCCAGTGCAACTCATCACCATCCCGGACGGCGATCATATGGGCTTCGGCTCACAAGGCAAACAGGTGACGCAGCAGTTCTTTCAATTCCTCGACCAATGCCTTCGCTAGCCTGAAATGGAAACCAGCTTCCGTATCGACATATGGGGGAGTATAGGTAAAAATTGTACTTATAGCGCGCGTATTGATTGCGGCATTAAAATATACTTAGGTGGAGTATTGTAAAAATGATCGGCATCGCGCGAGGTGCGCCGATGCCGCTCAGACGATCTCAGATTACAGCTCCAGCGCGATCAGCTCCTGCACAGTCTGGCGACGGCGGATCTGGCGGATGCTGTCACCTTCGACCAGTACTTCCGGAATCAGCGGACGCGAATTGTAGTTCGAAGACATGCTGGCACCGTAAGCGCCGGTGTCATGGAAGACAAACAAATCGCCAATTTCAGCTGCGGGTAAATCCTGCGTCGTGACGACGCCGCCATCTTCCTGCGTAAACACGTCGCCCGATTCGCACAAAGGCCCGGCGACGACAGTGGCTTGTAAGGCGGTGTTGCGCGGCGATCCGTCCGGTGCATGCACGCTGATGCGATGAAAGCTGCCGTACATGGCCGGACGTGCCAGATCGTTAAAGCCGGCGTCGACCAGCGCAAAGAAATTATTGCCCACTTGTTTTTGCGCGCGCAATTCAGAGATCAGCATCCCCGATTGCGCCACCAGGAAACGACCCGGTTCGATTTCCATACTGATCTTGTGACCCAGATGCGCCTCGATGTCCTTGCGTGCCTTGTCCCAGATCTGGAAATAATGCGCTGTATCCACCACCGGTTCGCCATCGCGATACGGAATCGACAAGCCGCCGCCGATGGAAATCGCGCGCAGGTCGCGCTGGCAGGCTTTGACTTGCGCAATCATGGCATCGCAGACATGTTGCAAATGATCGTAATCCACGCCAGAACCAATATGCATATGCAGACCGACCAGATCCAGGCCGTACTGGTCGATGATGGCCAGCGAATGCGCGAGTTCCTCAAACCAGATGCCGTGCTTGCTCTGCTCACCGCCCGTATTGGTTTTGCGGCTATGGCCGTGACCAAAGCCGGGATTAATACGCAACCAGACCGGATGTCCGGGATGCGCCTGCCCCAGTTGCTCCAGCATTTGCGGCGAACCGCAATTGACCGGTATCCCGAGTTCCACCACGCGCTGCAAGGCATGGCGATCCAGCAGATCGGCCGTGAACACGATAGGCGCATGACCGTTGTGCGCTTGCGGTGTATAGCCGGCAGCCAGCGCGCGTTCGACTTCGCCCAGCGAAACGGAATCCACCAGCACGCCTTCTTCGCGCATCAGGCGCAGCAAATGGATATTGCTGGACGCTTTTTGGGCAAAACGGATGACGTCAAATTGACGTAATTGCGCGATTTGCTGACGGATGACCTGTGCGTCGTACACCCAGCATGGCGTGTGAAATTCCTGAGCAATACGGGCGATCTGGGCGGGAGTGATGGCAGTGGACATGATGAAATTTTCGATAATGTTCGGAGAAAACAAGGCCGGAATACAAGTCAATAACAGCTTTGGTGTAAGCTCTACTGTAACAAGCAAAATCGCTGAAACGAAGGCGGTTTCATCTGTAATGTGCCCCTTTACCCATGATTCGATTTGAAATCGAGCAAAAACGCTTATGAATCCAAAGATTGATAATTTCGACCGAAAAATCCTGCAACTCTTGCAACAGGACGCCCGTATTTCCCATGCAGAAATCGGTCGTCAGGTACACCTGAGCCAGCCTGCCGTGTCGGAGCGCATCAAGCGGCTGGAAGCCGCTGAAGTCATCCGCGCCTACCGTGCCGACATCAATCCCAAGGCGCTCGGCTACCAGATCACAGCGATGATACGCCTGTCCACACAGCAGGGGCGGCCGTATGCGCAATACGTGGCGGATCGCCCGGAGATCATCGACTGCTATACCGTCACCGGCGAAGACGGCGCCGTCATGCGTGTGCTGGCGACCGATGTCGAACATTTGCAACGCATCATCAACGACCTCAATGTGTTCGGCTCAACCTCGACCGCCATTGTGCTGACCACGCATGTGGTGGGCAAACCGATTACCGTGCCCGATATGGAGTAAAACCACAGCGTTGTGGTTTCCGGTGCGCCGGCTCGCGTTGTCGTCATTGACTCAGGACTTGCGCAAAATCGGTCCGGCAAGGCGTAGCGACGAAAGCAGTTTTGCGTAATCCTATGATTGTGGAAACAGACACCATGAAAAAACGAAACAACTTTTTTACGACCCTGCTCACGGTGCTTGCCTTGCATGGGACATGCAGCAATGCCTTTGCGGACGATGCCGCTGCGACCGACATCGCCATCACGCCTTACCGACCTTCGGTTTCCAATTCTGCACAGTTGCCCGCAGAAGGGCAACTGGAACTGGAAATGGGAATGGCCTCTGCGCGTACCGAGGCTGCCCGCAATCAGAGTCTGCCTTACCTGCTCAAATTAGCGTTTTCTAAAGAATGGGGTGTTTTGCTGGGCGGCGTCGCGCACGTGATCAATGATGATGGCGCCGGTCAGCGCGACCAGGGTTTTGGCGACACAACACTGGTCATCAAGCGTGCATTCCTCATCAGCGACGATACCGCGCTGGGGCTTGAGCTTGGCAATAAATTCCCAACAGCCAGACAACCGCTGGGAACCGGTCAGTCCGACTGGTCCATGAACGGCATTGTCAGTCAGGACATGGGTAACATCCATGTTGACGTGAACCTGAATGCCAGTCATCTGGGGGCGGCCGACCAGGGGACCTCGCATTGGCAAAGTGGTTTGTCCAGTTCGGTTTCAACT